>NZ_JAQOSR010000273.1:0-7143 GCF_046718885.1 Bradyrhizobium sp. UFLA01-814
ATCAGAAGGCTGGTCAGGTCTGGGACGAGCGGTTGGGCTCCGCGCGCGTCCAGGCGAGCAACTGGCGGCTTGCGGCGCTGAGCGTCACCGCCTTGTCCGGTATTCTCGGGTTGGTGCTTCTGACCGTGATCGCCCGCTCGGGGGTCGTTCCTTATGTGGTCGAGGTCGATCGACTCGGCGAGGTGCGCGCAGTTGGACCCGCCCTGGAGGCCTATCAGCCGTCGGATGCGCAGATCGCCCATTTTCTGGCCCGCTTCATCGAAAACGTTCGCTCCTTGTCCATCGATCCCGTCATCGTCCGCACCAACTGGCTGCGTGCCTACGACTTCGTCACCGATCGCGGCGCGCAGGCCTTGAACGATTATGCACGCGAAGCCGATCCGTTCGCGAAGATCGGTTCCAGGACAGTGACCGCCGAAGTCACCTCGGTGGTGCGTGCGTCGAGCGACAGCTTTGAGATCCGCTGGAAAGAAAACAGCTACGAGAACGGCTCGATCGCCAAGACCGAGCGCTTCACTGGCCTGGTCACCACGGTTCTCAAACCACCGGCAGACGCCGAGACGCTGCGCAAAAACCCGCTCGGCCTCTACGTCCATTCCCTCAACTGGTCGCGCGACCTCATTGGAGACGCCAAATGAACTCTGCTGTCCTCACCAGGTACGCGTCCGCCAGTACGCTTGTCTTATCGCTCCTGCTCGGCGGATGCGCCACCAAGCTCAATCTGGAAGCGCCTTACGATGAAATGACATTTGAGCGGGCGCTTCCCGAGACCGACCCGCCAAAGCCGATCGAAGTCGTCGAAACGCCAAGGATCCTGCCTCTCCCCGGGCAGCTCAAGCCCTATCCGGCCAAGGCCGCCAAGGAAGATAAGCTTCCTCCGGAACAGGCCATCGCGAAGGCTAACAAAGCGGCGAGGATGGAGCCGACGGGCGCCGGTTACATCAATGCCATCCAGGTCTATCCGTGGACGGAAGGAGCGCTTTATCGGCTCTATGCGAGCCCCGAAAAGGTCTCGACCATAGCGCTTCAAGCGGGCGAAGAGCTGGTCGATGTCTCGACTGGCGACACGGTTCGCTGGGTGGTCGGGGATACCTCGAGCGGGCAGGGAAGCAGCCGGCGAATGCATATCCTGGTCAAACCGACGTTGCCAGACATCCAGACCAACCTTGTAGTCTTGACCGACCGGCGCACCTACCACCTCGAGCTCGTCTCCACCAAGCAGACCTACATGGCCTCTATCTCCTGGACGTACCCGACCGATACGCTGGTTGCGCTTCACAAGCAGAACGCGACCGCCGAGGCGAACGAGGGGCGGGTGGTCGACCGCGGAGTGCGGCTCGACAGCTTGAACTTCCGCTACCGCATCGAAGGCGACGATCCGCCGTGGCGGCCGTTGCGCGCGTTCGACGATGGCCGCAAAGTCTACATCCAGATGCCGTCTGGCCTGTCGCAGGGGGAGGCGCCGCCGTTGTTCGTCGCGGGCACCGACGGCCGTCCAAATCTCGTGAACTATCGGGTCCGGGGGGCGTACTACATCGTCGACCGGATGTTTGGCGCCGCCGAGCTGCGGCTCGGCGAGGATCCCCAACGCGTCGTCCGGATCATCCGCACCGACGCGCGGCCGGTTTCGCAGGCCGTCAGCACCGGGAGCGCGTCATGACGAGTGGGCAAGATCAGGAGCCGCCGGAGCCTCTCGAGCTGCGAGCACGACCGCGCCCCATTCGGCGGTTGAACAGGCGCGCGCTCATGATCGGCTGCGCAGTCGCTGCGCTGTTCGTTGCCGGCGCGACGATCGTTGCGCTTCAGCCGCTAAGGTCGCCGAAGCAGACCGATCGATCAGAACTCTACAACACCGACCGGAAGCAGACGGCCGAGGGTCTGGACAAGCTGCCCAAGTCGTATCAGGAGCTTGCGCCCTCAACGCCCCGGCTTGGGCCTCCGTCGCCGGGCGATATCGGCCGGGCCTTCGCCGAGAACGAAAAGAAGGCTGGTACGGCGTTGTCATCCGATACGGGCTTTCGGACAAATCCCGAGGAAGACGCCGAACGAGCCGAGCGCCTGCGCCAGGTGCGGGTTGCGCAGCAGGCAAAGGAGTCGGGATTGTTCTTCCGGCTGTCGGAAAAGCAGGACAAGCGGAAACAAGCCGGCACCATGGAGGTGGCAGCGAGCCCACCTTCCTCGTTCCGGCCGCAAGCGGCCGATCCTGGGCCGACCGCTGCGGAGCTCGCGAAAACTGCGCGGGCTATGGTCGATCGATCGGACGAGATCGTGCCCTCGTCGCAAGCGCGGAAGCTTGCGTTTGTGGGAGCAAAGGCAGACACCGAGACCACCAATCCGCACGCGTTGCTGCCGGCTCCTTCCGCCTTCGCCGTGATGGCGGGGTCGATCATTCCGGCCAGCCTCGTTACAGGGCTGAATTCGGACCTGCCCGGTGCAACCATCGGCCAGGTCACCGAGAATGTCTATGACACGGTGACGGGCGAGCATCTCTTGATCCCGCAAGGGACGCGGCTCGTGGGCAAATACGATAGCGTTGTGGCGTTTGGGCAGAAACGGGCATTGGTCGTCTGGACACGGCTTATCCTGCCCAATGGCAACTCCATTGTGATCGAGAATCTTCCGGCTACAGACGTCGCAGGCTACGCCGGTCTCGAGGACGAGGTGGACTTCCACACATGGCAATTGCTCAAAGGCGTGGCGCTGGCGACGCTGATCGGCGTGGGGACACAGCTATCGATCGGCAATGACGAGAGCGACCTCGTCAAGGCACTGCGGGAAAGCACGCAGCAAACGACCAACCGAGCGGGGCAACGCGTGGTAGAGCGCGAGCTCGACGTACAGCCGACCATCACGGTGCGGCCGGGATGGCCGCTTCGGGTGATTGTCTCGAAGGATCTGGTGCTGAAGCCATATCAGGATGTTCAGACGGTTGCGAAGGGCAGGTGAGGGATGAAGCTCGCGAAACTGCCTGATCGAACCCCGGTGAAGATGGGCGTTGCTTTCACGCCAGGCCTGGCGCAGCGGCTCCGCGAGTATGCTGCTTTCTATGCAGAGACCTACGGCAACAAGGAAGAGGTCGCGGAGCTGATACCGTTCATGCTCGAGGCATTTCTCGACGGCGATACCGCTTTCAGGAGGGCAAAGCAGAGATCAAGCGCTCGGGACCAAGCGATCACGGAAGGGGGCGGATCAACCTTGAGGTAGGTTGCTCATCCCGGTGAATCTGAATCGCTTGAAGTGATATCACTGACCGACTCGACGAAAGGTCTGCAGGCATTCGGCGACAAGGTGCAGTGATCGTCCAAGTCGATCGTGCAACTGCTCCAGGTCATGTGCTGTGGTTCCTTCAAGCCGGAGGCTATCTCGGGCAAGTACACGCGCCACTGGAGCATCGATCGGCTCAGATGTTATAACCTGGGCCGTTTGTGACGTGGTCCTTACAAATTCGAACGAAGATTTGAGTTGGCCGCTCGGGGTTACGACGGCCGATGCGATCACGCTGGCCATCACAACGGTCTCTGTGAGATCCGCAGGCAGTTTGATCGCGCAAACGACAGGTCCTGTTTCTCTACACCTGTAGGTGGCCCATCGAATGAGATTAAAGCTATGCAGCGTTGGATTGCGCTCAAATCTCGGCGCACCTCGGCCGAAATGCCGTCCAACACAACGTCCAGGGTCCGCAACGGCTTGCGTTGGCCCACTAAGAAGCTGTCAACGTCTCGATGAATTCCTCTAAAGACGGTTGTGGCGCTGTCTGTAGCTTATGGAGTTCTTCTGGCTTCAGCTTGGTGTAGCGTCGTAGGGTCCGCCAATCCTTGTGGCCAGTCACCAGGGCGACCTTTTCGATCGAAAGTCCTGCCTCGAACAGCCGACTTGTCCCCTCATGCCGCAGATCGTGAAAATGCAGGTCATCGATCTTCAACTCATCGCAGGCTCGCGTAAATGCCGCGCTCACCGAGCGATGATTGTACGGGAAGACGCGTCCCAAACCTCTCGTGATGATGCGCTGCTGGAGCATGATCTCCCAGGCATCGTACCCGGTTAGATTGAGAAGCGGGACTTTCTGATCGTTGCCATCCTTCGCCCGAGGATCCTTGCGGTCGCGAATAATCAGAATTCGCGTTTTCATGTCCACGTCCGGCCAGTCGGGTCGGCATATCTCCTCTTGTCGCATCGTTGTCGCGACCGCGTACCGAACGATCCGTCCCATTGGAATAACCTGTCGAGGGTTGGTCTCAAAATACTCAATGAGTTCGCCGAGCTCATCTTCAGTTGGACGTCGGTCTCTCTCTTCCGACTTGCCGACAAGACCCAAATGCTTCATTGCAAAGCGCGCTAACCGAACCTCTTCGGCCGAGACCTCAATGCCGTGAACGGCTGCGGCGTGCGTAGTGACGGTTCTGATAAAGGAAAAATCAATCGCCAGTGTGGCTGGACCCGCGCCTTCCTTCGCGCGCTGGCGACCAAATTCGATAAGTCGCTCGCGATTGAGCTTGGACAATTTCACTGTCCCCAAAGCCTCCTTCAGTGCTTCCAACACCGCGGCTTTGGAGCGGCGGGGAGGGCGGCCGACCTCGTGCATGTCTTTAACATGCAGATCGATGATATCGCCGAAGGTCGTGGCCTTTACGGCAGCACGCGGTTTGGGTGACCCGCTGCGATCGATATTGCGCTCCATGTCGAGCGCCCATTCCTCGCCATCCTTGCGGCGTCGAAACGTCTCTGCCACATAGCGGGTCTTGCGGCGGACCTGGACGCGCCAGTTCCCAGACGGCAACTGAGTAAAGCTGGCCATTGTCGTGTGCATTCCCTAGATCGTGTGCGCTACGCGTGCGCAGACAGGTCAAAACGGGTACAAACGTGTGCAAATTCGGCTAGTTTGAAGGGCGTTCGTTCTTGCTACATCCCATTGAGAGCGTAGGGTAAATCATTGGAATCGCAACACTATCGCTTTTCTGTGGCACCCATGATGGACTGGACCGACCGGCATTGCCGGGTGTTCCATCGGCTGATGTCGCGGCGGGCGCGGCTTTATACGGAGATGCTGACGACCGGCGCCATCATCCATGGCGACCGGGCGCGGCTGCTCGGCTTCGATGACAGCGAGCATCCGGTGGCGCTGCAGCTCGGCGGTTCCGATCCGCGCGATCTGGCGACCGCCGCAGAGATCGGCGAGCAGTTCGGCTACGACGAGGTTAATCTCAATGTCGGCTGTCCCTCCGATCGGGTGAAGGATGGCCGCTTCGGCGCTTGCCTGATGGCCGAACCCGCGCTGGTCGCCGAAGGCGTTGCGGCGATGAAGCGTGCGGTGCGAATTCCCGTGACGGTGAAATGTCGGATCGGCATCGACGACCAGGATCCGGAAGTCGCGCTCGACACGCTGGCCCGCGGCGTGATTGCCGCGGGCGCGGATGCGCTTGTCGTGCACGCGCGCAAGGCTTGGCTCAACGGATTGTCGCCGAAGGAGAACCGCGACATCCCGCCGCTCGACTACGACCGGGTCTATCGCCTCAAGGCGGCGTTGCCGCACGTGCCCATCATCATCAACGGCGGCATCACGAGTCTCGCCGAGGCGAAGCGGCATCTGGCGCATGTCGATGGCGTGATGCTGGGGCGGGCGGCCTATCAGGAGCCATGGCGGCTGCTCACCGTCGATTCCGAGCTGTTCGGCGAAACGCCGCCGCACGCCACGATGAAGGACGTGTTCGCGGCCATGCTGCCCTATATCGACCGGCAACTGGCCGAGGGCACCCGGCTGCATTCGATCACGCGGCATTTCGTCGGCGCCTTCCATGGCGTCCCCGGTGCGCGCGCGTTCCGCAGGTATCTCGCGGAGAACGGCGTTCGGCCGGGGGCTGACATCGACGTGCTGCGCGAGGCGATCGCACGCGTTGACGATCGCCCGCTTGCGTCGGTCGCGGCCTGAGAGCGCTGGTTTAGAGCCCCGTTTCGATGGAATCGGAACGGGGCTCTAGATTCCCTGTTTTGACGCGTTTTCTTCACGCGAACCGGTATCCACTTCGCTCGAAAACGCACTAATGCTTGCGCTGACGCCGCGTGACGTCTTGAGCGACCTTCAGGAAATTGAACAGATGCGGCATCCGGTTGTCGCGCCGGTAGTTCAGCGACAGCGCAGTGCCCGGATTGTGTCCCTCATAGGCGCGGTAGGCGACGCCCGGCCGTTCCGCCTCCGAAACCGATTTCGGCACCAGCGCGATGCCGACGCCGACCGACACCAGGCTGATGGCGGTCTGGTAGTCCTGCGCCAGCACCTGCGATTTTGGAATGAAGCCTTCTTCGAGGCAGATATTGAGGATGTGGTCGGCGAAGCTCGGGCGCGGCTTGCGTGGGTAGAGGACGAACGTCTCGGCCTTCAGCGCCGCCAGCTGCGGGACCTGCTGATCGAGCAGGGGTGAAGTATCTGACAGTGCGAGGATCAGCGGCTCCTGCAGCAGCGGCTCCGACTTCAGCTCCTCGTCGTCGAGCGAGGGCCGGGCGATGGCGATGTCGATCTCGCGCTGGATCACCGCGCGCTTCTGCTCGGCGTTGTTCATCGCCGACAGCGCGAGCTCGACGTCGGGATAGGCCGAACGAAACGCCTGGATCACGCTCGGCAGCACGCCATAGGTCGCCGATCCGACGAAGGCGACGCGCAGGTGCCCGGAAAAGCCTTCGCCGATCCGCTTGATCTCGCGGTGCGTCCGGTCGAGCCGCTCCAGGACGTCGCGCGCCCGCTCCAGCAGCACGCTGCCGGCCTGGGTGAGCCGGATCTGGCTGCGGCTCCGGTCGATCAGCATGACGCCGAGATCGCTCTCGAGTTGCGCGATTTGCCGGCTGAGCGGCGGCTGCGCGATCGCAAGCCGCGACGCGGCACGGCCGAAATGCAATTCCTCGGCGACGGCGACGAAATAGACCAGCCGCCTGAGATCCATGACATCGTCGCGATCGGTCACGGCTAGCCGAACGCTTGTTCGCGCGCTTCCGGGGAAGCCGCCGAAAGATCCTGCCGGGTTCGATATCGCGTGGTCATCAGCGCACGATCGAGAGGGTTCCAGCGCGAAGACTGGGCGTGGGTCCCCGGATTGTCAATTGTCCGCGGGAACGACGCCATCCGGCTAGTCCTTCCGGGCGAAGGTGCGGATC
>NZ_JAQOSR010000274.1:0-7085 GCF_046718885.1 Bradyrhizobium sp. UFLA01-814
TATACCATGGTCGTCGGCAGCGTCAGATGTGTATAAGAGACAGTTCCAGAATATCCCCCGGCCGGCAGTCCAGCTCGCGGCAGATTGCCGACAGCGTCGAGAAGCGCATCGCCTTGGCCTTGCCGGTCTTCAGGATCGACAGGTTCTGGATCGAGATGCCGATCGCGTCCGCGAGGTCTCCGAGGCGGCGCTTGCGCTTTGCGAGCATGACATCGAGGTTCACCACGATGGGCACAAGCATCACCCTCAGATCGTCAGATCGTTTTCGGACTGCAACAGGATGGCCTGCTCGATCACGAATTTCAGCGCCATCAGGAACACGCCGCCCGCGACGGTGCCGACGTCGACGCCGTAGCTCGGCAGGAAGAACTTGATGTCGCCGAGTTGATACAGCGCATAGGTCACCGCGATGGTCGTGATCGTATCCACAAACGGCCAGACCACCAGGAAGATCCCCATCCACCAGACACCCTGCAGCGTTTCGGACACGAAGATCCGCCCGTTGGCGAATCGGTTCACCATGCGATGTAGGATGCCGATCAGCACGGCGTAAAACGATACCCCAAGCGCGAACAGCGACCAGAACAGCACCTGGCCCTTGGCCGACATGGTGAGCGGGTTGGCGACGATGGCCGCGCACTTCGCCTGCTCGCCGATCAGGCTCTCGGCGATCGTCGCCGACGCCGTGGTGGTGCGGTAATAGGCCAGCCACAGCACGACCGGCAGCGCCGCCCAGATCAACCAGAACGCCCGATCGAGCCTTCGAAACCAGAGCTGGCGCTGCTCACGAACCGATTTCCCCATCGCACCCATCCAGAAATTCTTTGCCAAAAAAGCCGTTACGGCCGGATTACATCATGCCTAGGCAATGTCATTGACTCAACCTTAAACGTGATTTATTTCATGTTTATCATGAAATTTTTCATGAAGAAGGTGGATGATGACGGTAATCCCAGACCAAAACGGCCTGCGCAAGGCTTTGAAGCAATTGGTCCACGCTCACCTCACGCGCCGCCTGATCGTGGCCGCGTTCCACATCCCGCTGCTCGGCAGCCCCGCCGATGCCGCCAAGGCGAGCGACAAGTCGAGCGATCCGGCCGGCGTCTGGCTGACCCAGTCCGGCGACGCCAGGATCAAGATCCATCGCTGCGGCAGCGCGCTGTGCGGCCGCGTCGTCTGGCTGAAGGAGCCGAGGGACAGGGCCACCGGCAAGCCGCAGCTCGACGACAAGAACGCCGATCCCCTCCAGCGCGCTCGGCCGGTCATGGGCATATCGTTGTTCATCAACATGCAGTCCGCAGGACCGAACAAATGGGCCGGCCGGATCTACAACGCCGATGACGGCAAGACCTATGAGAGCTCGGTGACACTGGTGTCGCCGGGCACGCTGAACGTTCGCGGCTGCATGGGAACGCTGTGCGCCGGCGAAGACTGGACGCGGTGAAGCGAATGCGGTGAAGGGACTTGGCCCCGACCCTTCATCGGCCAAGAAGAAAAGCAAACCCGCTCACTCGAGGCCGCCGCATTTGGGCGGCCTTCTTTTATGAACTAGTGTGCTGAATGCGAAGTTCGTGCGATTTCGCGGCAGCCACTTTCACGAACTTCGCATTCATAAAGCACACTAGAATCATAAGTTTCCTAGTGTCCTTATCGAATCCGAAGTTCGCTCCGAAGGTGCGGCAAATGATGCGAACTTCGGATTCGGGACACTCGCCGCCCGCCCTCAGCCTTCCACGCCGAGCTTCCACAGCGGCGGCAGATCGGCGAAGGGCGGCGTGGTGTGGGCGATGACGATCGCAGCGCGCCGGCTGTCGGAATCGATCTTGCTGTTGATCGCCTTGACGTGCGCCTTCACGGCATCGAGCCCGACGCCGAGGATAGCAGCGATCTCCTCGTTCGACTTGCCCTGGGCGATCCACGACGCCACCTCGATCTGGCGCGGCGTCAGCGCAGGAAATGCCAGCCGCAGGCGGTCGCTCGGCGTCAGCGCCGCCAGCGTTCGCTCCTGCGCCTGGCGGTAGCCGCGTAGGATGTGCGGACGAAAACCCTGCATCCGGTCGCGCTCCTCGTCGCTGAACGCCGGCCGTCCCACCACGCGATGCCCGACAACCGTGACCACATAACCGGCGTGCTCGAACGCGATCCCCATGATCCGCCGCGCCCCCGACGGCAGGAACACCTCCTTGGCAATCGGCAGCTCGACGAATTCCTCGTCGCTGAAGAAATCCGACTCGCGCAGCGCGCGTTCGCCATAGAACGCCGGATCGTGCTGCCAGAACGGATGCGAATGCATGTGCTTCGCAAACGCCTGCATGCCGCGGGCACGAACCTCCGGATCGTCGCCGACCGAAATCAACGACCGGAAATCCCAGCTCGGACGATGGAACTCGGTGAAGCTCACCACCTCCGCATCGACCAGGCGGCCGACGCCGGCGAACAGGACACCAGGCAGCGTGTGCAGGTTGGACTCAGATTCGTAGAGACGAATGATTTCGTCGTTGAGCTTGCTGTCCCGTTGCATGGGATTCTGATCGACCAGGTTTGATTTGATTTTTTGGCGATCGCTGCAACGTCACGACGTGCCCACATGTTGCAGCAAAGCCTCGCTCGCCGTCTTATCGTTCGTGCGCGCGTTGGTATACCCCTTAGGGTAATGGCCAGATCGCATTCGATTACGGAATCTCTGCGCTGTGTCGAGTCCGACACATCGCGCGGCGTCGTCAGGGGCAGCAACACGCATGGCCCGGCGAAAGTTGCAACAATTCGAGTTACTACCGGGACTGAATGCGGTGACCCCATTGGAAGACGCAGCGGAACGTCCCGCTGTAGGACAGTTCGACGACACACGCGCTGATTGTTTCGAGGCAAAATCGCTCGCGCGCCACGGGCGCGCGTCGTTCGGCGGCGCCCTGCTGGGCACGACATCGCTGGTTGCGCTGGCGCTGCTCACGGCAACGGCGATGCCGTCCCATGCGGCCGACATCGTCTGGACCGGCGCCAACTCGTCGATCTGGACCGACACCAGCAACTGGCTGCCGAACACGCTTCCGGCCAACCCCAACAACGCGGTGATCGATACGACCTCGCCCAACCCCACGGCGATCGCAGGGACCGCAGGGCAAGCCACCAATGTCACTATCGGCCAAAACGCCAACGGCCAGCTGACGATTTCGGGCGGCGGAACGCTGAACGACCTTAATGGCTTCATCGGAAACAATGCCGGTTCGAACGGCGCCGTGACGGTCGATGGCTTCGGCTCGGTGTGGTTCAGTCCCGGTGTCACTGTCGGCGTGGCCGGCACCGGCACGCTGACGATCCAGAACGGCGGCACCGTGGCCGGTACCAACGGCCTGATCGGGTCTTTGCCTGGCTCGAGCGGGACTGCAACGGTCACCGGACCCAACTCGTCCTGGAATATGACTGACGATCTCGCTGTCGGCGCAAACGGAACCGGTGTGCTGACAATCAAGGCTGGCGGCACCGTGAGCGATCGCAACGGCCGCGTCGGCTTTGTCCCCGGTTCGAGCGGCACCGTCACCGTCACCGGCCCCGGCTCGTCCTGGACCAACTCCGCCGAACTCTATGTCGGCACCGCCGGCACCGGCACGCTGAACATCGAGAACCGCGGCGTCGTGAGCAACGGCGCCAGCTCAAATGCCTACCTTGGCTATATCTTCGGATCCAACGGCAACTTAACGGTCGATGGCGCCGGTTCATCGCTTCTTGTCGGCAAGGAGCTTCATGTCGGCTATGTCGGCACCGGCGTCCTCAACATCCAGAACGGCGGCGCGGTCAGCAACGACACGACCTTCATCGGCTCCAATGTGGGCTCCAACGGCAACGTTGTCGTCACCGGCGCCGGTTCGTCGCTAAGCAGCGCCGACTTCCTGTATGTCGGCTACTCCGGCACCGGCACGCTCGACATTCAAAATGGCGCCACGGTCACCAGCGCCCCCAGCGCGACTCGCGGGATTGCCGGTATCGGCGTCATTGCAGGCTCGAACGGCACGGTGACGATCGACGGCGCCGGGTCGTCCTGGACCCATGGCGGCATTCTCAATGTCGGAGGTGGCGGCACCGGCACGCTGACCATCCGGAACGGCGCAGTGGCCAGCATGATCGGCAGCGACATCGGCTTCCTCGCCGGCTCGAAAGGCACGGCCACGGTCACCGGCTCCGGCTCGTCCTGGACCAACAGCTTCGCCCTGTTTGTCGGCGATGCCGGCACCGGCGCGCTGACGATCCAGAACGGCGGCAGCGTAACGACGCCGCTTTTCGGTGTTGCCAATCAGACCGGCTCGACCGGCACCGTCAACATCGGCGCCGGGCTCGGCCAGGCTGCCGCGGCGCCGGGCACGTTGAACACGCCGACCGTCACGTTCGGCGCCGGCACCGGCAGCATCGTCTTCAACCACACGTCTGCGAACTACAGCTTCGACCCGGCCATATCAGGCGCAGGGTCGGTGCTGGTGGAGGCCGGCAAGACCATCCTGACCGCAAACAGCACCTACACCGGCACCACCACGGTCGACGGCGGCACGCTCAGCGTCAACGGCTCGATTGCGTCCTCGTCCCTCACCTCAGTCAACGTGGGCGGCACGCTCGGCGGCAACGGCACCGTCGGCAACCTCACCATTGCGAGCGGCGGCACCGTGGCGCCGGGCAATTCGATCGGCAGGTTGAACGTCTCGGGCAATGTCAGCTTCGCGGCCGGCTCGATCTATCAGGTCGAAGCCAATGCCGCCGGCCAGTCCGACAGGATCGTCGCCACCGGCAAGGCGACACTCGGCGGCGGCAGCGTGCTGGCGCTGGCGCAGAACGGCACCTATGCGCCGCAGACCACCTACACCATCCTCACCGCGAACAGCGGCGTCACCGGCAGCTTTGCCGACGTCACCAGCAGCCTCACCTTCCTGAACCCGTCGCTGACCTATGATCCGAGCAATGTGTATCTGACCTTGGCGCGCAACAGCACGACCTTCCCCGACGTCGCGCAGACGCCGAACCAGCTCGCGGTCTCCAACGCCCTCGAGGCGAGCGCGCAGACCAGCCCGCTGGTGGTCAGCATCCTCAATCAGAACGCCGCCGGCGCGCGGCAGGCGTTCGATGCGCTGTCGGGCGAGATGCATGCCAGCGCGCAGACCGCGATGCTCGACGATTCACGCTATCTGCGCGACGCTGTGCTCGGCCGGTTGCGGCAATCCGCGTTTGCCGGCGATGCAGGGCCGATGGCCGCACTCAGCGCCGGCGGTCCGCAACTCGCGGCGATGGATTCGATGGCGGCCTCCTCCGCCCTCGCCTATGCCGGCGCGAGCCGTCCCGGCTTCCCGATCAAGGCGCCGCCACTCGCAGCGCCCGTGCGGTTGCCCGACACCACTTTCTGGGCCCAGGGCGTCGGCGCCTGGGGCCGCTTCGGCGGCGACGGCAATGCGAGCGGCATGACGCGCGACCTCGCCGGGTTCTTCAGCGGCGTCGATCATCGTTTTGCGCCGAACTGGATCGCCGGCATCGCCGGCGGCTACACCAACTCGTCGTTGCGCATCGGCGACCGCGCGAGCTCGGCCAACATCGACACCGCGCATCTCGCCGGTTACGCCGGCGCCACTTACGGCGCGCTCAGCCTGCGCGGCGGCGCCGGCGCCAGCTTCAGCACGCTCGACACCAGCCGCTCGATCATCTTCCCGGATTTCTTCGACACCACGCGTGCGCGTTACAACGCCACGTCAGCACAGGTGTTCGGCGAGGTCGGTTACGGCTTCAACCTCGGCAAGGTCGCGCTCGAGCCGTTCGCCGGCCTCGCCTGGGCGCATCTCGATACCGACAGCTTCAGCGAGACCGGCGGCAGCGGCGCCGCCGCGCTGTTCGGCGGCCACAACAACCAGGACGTCGGCTATTCCACTGTCGGCGCGCGCTTCGCCGGCAATCTTGCGCTCGCCAACGGCATGTGGCTGACGCCGCGCGCCTCGGTCGCCTGGCAATACGCGTTCGGCGATGTCTCGCCGACCGCCGCGCTCGCGTTCCAGAGCACCGGCGCAAGCTTCACGGTGAACGGCGTGCCGCTCGCGCGCAACGCGGCGCTGGTGGAAGGCGGGCTCGACCTGCGCATCACCGCACAGGCAACCGTCGGCATCTCCTATGTCGGACAGCTTGCCGATCGGGTGCAGGATCATTCGGTGAAGGGCAACTTCAGCTGGAAGTTCTAACGACGGTTTTGAGTTCGTCGCGGAAGCCGAACAGTTGCAACCATCGCTCTTCCCGCTAGCGGGAAGAGCAGCAGCCTTGATTCAATTTTGCGCGCAATTCGCAGCGATTGCGGAACCGGTCTGTTGCAGCAAAGCCTCGCTTGGCGACTGATCGTACGCGTGCACGTTGATGTACCCTTTTGGGTAGTGGCCAGATTGTGGTCCATTGCGGAATCTGTCGACGGTGTCGACTCCGACACATCGCGCGACATCATCAGGGCCTGGGACGCGCAGGCCCGATGAAAACGGCGACATCTCAAGTCTGGCAAGGCTGGAATGCGGTGACCACGCGGGAATACGCGGCGAAGGATTTCGCTGTAGGACAGTTCGGTAGCGCGCAGACCGCCCGTCTCGATGCGAAGTCGCGCGCGAGTTATTTTCGCACCCTCGCCACGGTCTCGCCGCTTGCGCTGATCCTCGGCACGACCGACCTGACATTGCCGGCTCACGCCCAGGCGGCCTGCACGGCCGACACCACGGCGTGCAGCGCTGCCGGTGGTCCCAGCTTCGGGCGTGGCGGCTTCGGCGGCAACGGCAATGGCGCCGGCGGCAACAGCACCAACCTGGTGGGCGCCGACACCGTGCAAGTGCCTGGCAGCCCCAGCAGCGGCGGCACCGGAGGGATCGGCGGTGCGGGGGAGAACGCTGGAGGAAACGGCGGCGCGCCGGGCTCCGCACTATCCGGAACGGCTGTCGTGACAATACCCGTCACCGGCGTGACCGGGGACACCGGACCGGACGGGTTTCATTTTGGGTCCGGCGGCGGCGGTGGCGGCACCGGGGTGTATTTTTCGGGCACATCACCTGTCTCTTATACACATCTGACGCTGCCGACGACCATGG
>NZ_JAQOSR010000275.1:0-6787 GCF_046718885.1 Bradyrhizobium sp. UFLA01-814
CTACAAGAAAGGCCAGCAGGACTTCTCGTCCGACATGCTGCAGCTGAAGGATTCCGGCGCCGAGGTGTTCCTGGCCGGCGGTATCATCGCCGAGAACATCGCGATGACAAAGGAACTCGAGAAATTGAACATCAAGCCGGTGACCGGCATCTTCTGGCCCGGCCGCATCGAACCGGTGCTGAAGCTGATGGGTCCGGCCGGCGACGGCATCTACGCGGTCGACTATGTCGAGCCGTTCGCGGGCGAGGCGGGCAAGGCGTTCCTGGAGAAGGCCAAGCCGCTGGTGTCGGAAGCCGAGTTCAAGGGCATCAATCGCTACACCATGACCGGCTATGCCGCCGCGAAGGTCTTGATCGCGGCAATCGAGCGCTGCGGCAAGCAGCCGACCTGGGCCTGCACGATCTCGGAGCTGGAGAAGACCAGGAATGTCGAGACCGGCGTGATGGCGCCGATCAGCTTCGGTCCCGGCGTCCGCTTCTCCAACCAGAAGCTGCAGATCATGCAGGCCGACGCCGCGACGCTCAGCTTCAAGCCGGTGAAATAGAGAGATGAAGGTCCTGATCGTCTTTGCCCATCAGGAGGCGCAGTCGTTCAACGCTGCACTGCTGGCGCGGTCGGTGGCAGAACTGACCGCGCTCGGGCACGCGGTCAGGATCTCCGATCTCTACGCCATGCGCTTCAACCCGGTGGCGACCGCCGAAGACTTTGGCGCGCGGCGGTTTCCCGACCGGCTGCAATATGACCGCGAGCAGAAATACAATCTGGAGCACGGGGCGCTCAGCGGCGATATCGCCGCCGAGATCGAGAAGCTGCTGTGGTGCGACCTCTTGATCCTGCAGTTTCCGCTGTGGTGGTTCTCCGTCCCCGCCATCATGAAAGGCTGGATCGACCGCGTGTTCGTCAACGGCGCAATTTACGGCAGCGGCCGCCGCTACGACACCGGCGGCCTCAACGGCCGCCGCGCTATGGTCGTGACCTCGACCGCCGCCTATCCCGGCATGTGCGCGCCCGACGGGCTGGTCGGCGCGCTCGATGTGGTGCTGTGGCCGATCCAGAACGGCATGCTCGCCTATGCCGGCTGCAAGGTGCTGCCGCCGTTTGTGTCGTATTCGGTGAATTTCGTCGACGAGGCGACACGGCACCGCTATCTCGACGGCTATGCCGAGCGGCTGCGGCAGATCGAAACCACCGAGCCGCTGTTCTTCCATCCGCTCGCGGATTTCGGCGAGGACTGGCGGTTGAAGCCGGGGATCATGTCGCAAACGGTCGGCCAGGTCCGGCCTTCAAGCTAAGAGGCAGGTATCGTAAACGCGAACATGGACAATTGAATCTCGGGCGAAAATACGAAGGGCGTCATGCCGATCTTGATGGCGCCGAGACGGTCGTAGAATTCCACTGCGCGTGGGCTCGAATAAATCAGGATGACACTTCCTGCCATCTTTCTCGACAGTTGTACTGCGGTCTCGAAAAGCCGCGTACCAAAGCCGCTCCGCGCGCATGTCGGATCGACAAAAATGCCTTCGAGCAGAATGAGGCCGCCCATGCCCGTAGGTCTCAAGGCCGTGTAGCCTCGCTGACCCCTGCTCGTCCTCGGCCACAAAGACCAGTCCGGCCGCGATCAGCGCAGGATTGACCTTCAGTCCCGGCATGAACCGAGCGACGGCCGCGTCGTCATAACCACTGCGCATCGTCGCGCGCACCGCGATCTGGATCAGTTCCTCGGCTTCGTCGACGCGCGCTGGCCGTATCCGGCTGCATGTCATTGCCGTCTCCAGTCCCTGCCGCAATCACATAGCCGGAGATCACAAGAATTCAAGCCCGGTTGCGCACGCGCGCACTCTCCAGCAAGAGCGGACAAGGCTGCGTCGACAGCTTCCGCTCCAGGCGAGGCGTTCACATCCGCTTCGCCACTTCTTCCAGCATCACCTCGGTGGCACCGCCGCCGATCGTCAGCACGCGGGCGTCGCGCACCATGCGCTCGATCGGAGTGCCGCGCATGAAGCCTGAGCCGCCGTGCAGTTGCAGGCAGCCATGCACGACCTCATGCAGCACCTCGGGCGACAGCGCCTTCACCATCGAGACCTCACGCAGGCAATCCTGCCCGGCCGCCGCGAGCTCGGCGGCCTGATAGGCCAGCGCCCGCGCCGCCGCCGCCTTCGCGGCAAGCTGGGCGAGCTTCAGCCGCACGCCCTGTTGATTCCAGAGCGGGCCGCCGAACGCCTGCCGCGTCTTCACGTAATTCGCCGTCAGCTCGATCGCCTTGGCGGATTCCCCCGCGCAGATGCCGCCGATGCAGATGCGCTCGTTCTGGAAGGTCTCCATGATGCCATAGAAGCCCTTGTTCTCCTCGCCGAGCAGGTTCTCCGCCGGCACGCGCACGTCCTGGAACGCGAGTTCGGCGGTGTCCGAGCAGAGCCAGCCGTGCTTGTCGAGCTTGGTTGCCGAAATGCCCGGCGTGTTGCGCTCGACGATGAACAGCGAGATGCCGCGGCTGCCCTTGGCATGCGGATCGGTCCGCGCGGCGACGATCAGGAGGTCGCCATAGACCGCGTTGGTGATGAACATCTTTGCGCCGTTGATCACCCAGACATCGCCGTCGCGCCGCGCCCGCGTCTTCAGGCCAGCGACGTCGGAGCCCGCATCGGGCTCGGTCACCGCGATCGAGCAGACTGTCTCGCCGCGGATGATCGCCGGCAAATACTTCTGCTTCTGTTCCGGCGTGCCGCGCAAGGAGATGTGCACCGCCGACATGTCGGTATGCACGAGGATCGACGAGGTGAAGCCGCCGAAGCTGGACCGGCCCAGCTCTTCGGCGAACACCATCGAGGCCAGCGGCCCCATGTCGGTGCCGCCATATTCGGCTGCATGGCGCATGCCGAGAAAGCCGAGCGCGCCCATGCGGCGATAGATCTCGCGCGGGATCTTGCCGTCGCGCTCCCACGCCTCGGCATGCGGCACCACTTCCTTCTCGACAAAGCGGCGCACCTGCTCGCGCAGCATGCGCAGCTCCTCGGGCAGATTGGGCTGCTCCGAAAAGTGGAACTCGGTCTCAGCGAGCTGGCGCGGATCCGACGTCATGACGTTCATTGTGGCGCTCTCTCATGGCCGATGTGAAGATGGTTGCGCAAAAAAGCTGCCAGCGATGCGATCGCCTCTCGCGCCTGCGGAATCTCCGGGAACATCTGGAAGACGTGGATCATGCCGTCCCACACCTGCAGCTCGACGTCGATACCGGCAGCCTTCGCCCGTGCGGCCAGTTCCGTCGCATCGTCGCGCACGGTCTCACGGTCGCCGACCTGCACCAGCAGCGGCGGCAGACCGGTGAGATCGGCAAAAAGCGGCGAAGCGAAGGGATCGCTGACATCGCCGTCCTTGCCGAGATAGTTCTTCGCCAGCGCCAGGATCATCGCGCGCTGGTGGATCGGATCGGCCTTGGCCCGGCTCTGATAGCTCGCGCCGCTCGCGGTGAGATCGGTCCAGGGTGACATCATCGCGCCGGCGGCGGGGAGCGGTAGGCCGCGATCTCTCGCAGCGAGCATCGCAGCGAGCACGAGATTGCCACCGGCGGAGTCCCCGGCGAAGGCAATATCGGCAGGACGCAGGCCCTGATCGCGCAGAAAGTGATAGGCAGCGACTGCGTCATCGAGCGCCGCCGGAAACCGGTGCTCCGGCGCCAGGCGATAGTTGATCGAAAGCACTTGGCAGCCGGATGCATCCGCGATCCGCGCGGCCAGGTCGCGATGCGAGGCGATCGAGCCGATGCGGAAGCCGCCGCCGTGAAAATAGAGGACCGCTTTGTCGCGCGGAGCATCCGACGGCACGAGCCATTCGCCGTCGACCCCGCCGGCGGAAACGGGCTCGCGCGCCACCGGCACCGAGCAGCCGGCAAAAGCCAAGTCCCAATCGCTGCGCATCTGCGCCACGGTCGTATCACGGGTCCAGCCGCGATAGATCGCGCGCAAACGCTCGATCGCGCGATCGACCGGCGTGATTGCGATATCGTCGTCCGCGCTGCCCATTTCAGCCGCCGATGCCCATGCCGCCGGAAACGCCGAGCGTCTCGCCGGTGATATAGGCGGCCTGGTCGGAAGCCAGGAACAGCGCGGCAGCCGCGACCTCCTCCGGCTCGCCGAGGCGGCCGAGCAGCGTTGCACCGGTCATTGCCTGCAGGATCCTGTCGCCGCCTTTTGCCACCGCCTGCTCCAGCATCGGCGTGCGTATCGGTCCCGGCGCGATCGCGTTCGCGGTAATGCCATAGCGTGCATTTTCCCACGCGATGCTCCGGGTGAACGAGATCACGCCGCCCTTGGCCGCGGAGTAGACCGCACCGCCTTTTGAGCCGAGCCGCGCCGCTTCCGAGGTGACGTTGATGATGCGGCCAAAGCGCGCCGCCTGCATCGCCGGCAGCGCGGCGTGGGTGCAAGCCAAGACCGAGGTGAGATTGACAGCGATCAGCCGCGCCCAATCCTCCGCCGTGGTATCGGTGAAGAAGGCGTGCTGATCGACGCCGGCATTGTTGACGACAATGTCGAATGGGCCGTCCTGCGCCATCACAGCCTGCACGGCCATGGCATCGCTGACGTCTAATCCTGCAACATCAGCGCCGGTCTCGCGCGCCAGCTCCGAGGCCGCGGCGACATCGAGATCGGCGATCACGACCCTGGCGCCCGCGCCGGCAAAGCTGCGAACAATCGCGGCACCGATGCCCCGCGCGCCGCCGGAGACGAAGGCGCGGCGGCCATCGAGACGTCCGAATGGCAAGGTCGCCACCTCAGCGCCCCGTGAATACAGGCTGGCGCCGCTCGATCACCGCGGCGAGGCCTTCGCGTGCATCGGCCATCCCCGAGAGTTCGGCGACGGTGCGCGCCTCTTCCGACAGGCACTGCTCGATGCTGGTGCCGGTGCCGGCCCAGACCAGCCGCTTGGTCGCCGCCAGTGCCTTCGGCGCGCCGGCCGCAAGCTCGCGGGCCAGCGCGAGCGATGCCTCGGTGAGTTCGGCATCGGGCACGACCCTGGTGACGATGCCCATCTGCAACGCTTCGGCCGCCGGGATCACCGGATTGGTCAGTAGGATCGACATCGCCCGCCGCAGGCCGACCAGCCGCGACAGCGTGACGGAGACACCGGCATCCGGCGCCATCGCCACCCGCGTCGCGCCGGCGAGGAATTTTGCCGATTCCGCCGCGATTACGATGTCGGAAGCGCAGACCAGGCCAAAGCCGCCGCCGCCGGCCGCAAAGCCCTGCACCGATGATATGACCGGCGCCTCCAGCCGCAGCAGCCCGGTCACCGCATTCTGCAAATACGCAGTGGCCTGCCGGATATAGTCCGGCAGCTTCTCGCCCTTGGAGGCAAAGGCGCGGACATCGCCGCCGGCGCAGAAGTTCGTGCCCTCGCCGCTCAGCAACACGACGCGCAGATCCGGATGGCCGTGACACACCATGATGGCGTCGCACAGCGCACGGAGCAGCTCGGCGCTCATGCCGTTGGCAGCATCGGGGCGGTTGAGCCGCAGCCGCGCGATGCCGTCGGTGATGTCGAGCAGAACGGGGCCCTTGTCGATCATGGCGAGACCTTTCCTAAACCAGGAATGACAGCGTGTAGATCGCCTTGTCGTTGTTGACGAGGATGACTTTCTTGGCGGCCATCCGCAATTCGCCATCGACATGGCGCAGCCGGTATTCATTGCGCGCCGCCCACAGCGTGTCGTCGCGCAGGCTCGACTCGAAAATGAGACTGTTGCTGGCGACCGCCATGTCGCCGTCGTCAGGCTGCTCGTCCATCAATTCGATGTTGGAGATCAGCCGGCGCAGGTTCGACTGCGGCGTCTGGGTGAAGTGCTTGCCGGTCATCAGCTGCCGGACGCGCAGCGCGATCCGCGAGCGATTGTCGTAGATGATCGACATATGCCGTTCCGGATCGATGTCGGCGCCGTTGGCCGGCACCCAATAGACGCCGTCGTCGGTCCAGAGCTTTTCCCAGGCCTCGTATTGATGCTCGTCCTGCAACCGCGCCTCGCGATAGAGGAAGGCGGTGATGGCGCTCATCAACGTGGCGCTGCTCTCGCGCGACAGCATCAGTTAGGCTCCATCAGCTTGCGATAATGGGTCCAGATGCCGCGCGACGGCACCTCGTCGGTGACGTGGCCGACCGTGAAGCCGAGCTCATCCTGCCGCTCGCGCTTCTCGCCGCGGCCGAGGAAGATCCATTCCGGATTGCGCGCCAGCACGCCGCGATGGCAGCGCTCGTACATTTCAGAATCATCCGCCAGCAGGAAGCCGGCCGGGCCGACCGAGCCCATGGTCTGCTGGCGCAGCCTTCGGTTCAGATCGGGCGCGCCCTTGAACTGCAACGCGGTGACGTGCTGCACGCTGTCGTCGACGCCGAGCGGCTGGATCACGAACATCTGGATCTCGGCGATGAACAGGTTCGGGAAGATCATCACATGCGGCGTGCCGTCGATCATGATCTCCCGCGCTGCGGTGTCGCCATGGGCGGCCTTCATGCGCGCCGTGTAGTCCGGCAGCCGGTCCTCGCTGGTGCCGAACCAGCTCATCGGCGCATCGCGCTTGCGGAACTCGGGCCGCAGGTCGATCTCGGTATGGCCGTTGCCATAGTCGCGCGTCAGCGCGGTCGAGGCGCCGCCATAGAGTTTGCCGATCATGCTGTCGGCGACGCCGAAGATCGAGGTGTGCACGAAGGCCGGGTGATAGCCGTCGCACTCGTTCTCCAGGATGAACTTCCAGTTCGCCTTGACGCGATGCTTGAGAAAGCCCGCCGTGATCTC
>NZ_JAQOSR010000276.1:0-6784 GCF_046718885.1 Bradyrhizobium sp. UFLA01-814
CAGCCAGCATGGTGAATCAGAAACACACTGATTTGGGAATCCCAAATCGATTCAACCTAAACCCATCCCGCTTTAGCCCCCCGACACCAGAATTTGTGCGCGGATTCGGTGGCAAGCGGCACCGAGATCGCCTACGCTCGTGTCGCGAATGGAGCATCACGACCGACAGCTCGATGGAGAACATCATGAGAGCAGGCTTGATCACGCTTCTGACAGCCGGTGCCTTCCTCGGCTTGACCCCGGCCAACGCCGCAGAGGGATGTGGCGACGGTTGCCACAGGACCTCACGAGGTGCCTGCGTGATCGACGGCTGGGGCACCAGCGCGCGCGTCAGGAACGAGTGCCCCGCCACCTCGCGGGCTCGCCCCCCGTGTGGCGGCGGTGGCTTCATCTGGCGGCGCGACCTTCAGGCCTGTTCGCAGACGACGAAGGATTGGCTCTAGCCGTCGACGGCCAGGCCAGCGTCACGCCGGCACGATCACCTTGCCGATCGGCCACAGCGCGATGCCGGCAAGCTTGAGATGCGCCCAGGCGAAGGGGATGCCGATGATGGTCACCGCCAGCAGGATCGCGGTGATCACATGGCCGATCGCGAGCCACCAGCCGGCCAGGATGAACCAGATCAGATTGCCGATCACTCCGAGCGGTCCGGTGCCGATGTCGGGCGTGCCGGTCACCTCATCGCGGCGCACCGCACGCGAGCCGAACGGCAGCAGCGTGTAGACCGCGATGTTGAAGGCGGCGCGCGCCCAGGGCAGCCCGATAATGGTCACAGCCATGATCACGGCGGCGACCAGCCAGCCGAACGCCATCCACGCGCCGCCGATCAGGATCCAGAGGATGTTCAGGAGGATAGACACAGGCTGCATGGCTGACACCTTCGCGCCGCTTGGGACTAATCTTTATATACGCCGCTGCCCGGCGCCGCGGTAGGTGTGGCCTAACCGCGCGCCTGCCGTGACGAGGCGCTTCACCGGCGGCCGGCGCTGAACGACAGCTCGCACCTCATTGCATCCATCGCGACGGCCACTAATCTCGCGCGACCGGGCAGGGCGCAAAGACGCCTGCACCGAAAAGGGAGAACAACAATGAGAACAATATTCGGAGCAGGGATTCTGGCGGCGCTGGCATTGTCAGTGTCGGCCGTGCGGGCCGAGGATACCGTGCGCTTCGCGCCGCTGAAGGCAGAGGAGCTGTCGCCGGCGCAAAAGGCCTGGGCCGACATGATCAGCGCGCCGCCGCGCAATGCCAAATTCACCGCGCCGCCCTACCGCGCCTATATCCGCAATCCCGATCTGGCGCCAAAGCTGTCGAACCTGTCGGAGTATCTGCGCTGGAATACCTCGCTGCCGGCGCGGCTCAGCGAAATGGCGATCCTGATCACGGCGCGGCACTGGACCGCGCAATATGAATGGTCGGCGCACTATCCGCTGGCGATGAAGGGTGGGCTCGATCCGAAGATCGCGGACGCGATCGCCAAGGGCACGCGGCCCGAGAGCATGAAGGACGACGAGGCCGCGCTGTACGATCTCGGCGTCGCACTCTATCGCGACAGGAAAGTCAGCGACGCGGTCTACAAGGCCGCGCTGGAGAAGTTCGGCGAGCGCGGCATCATGGATATCATCGGCATCATGGGCTATTACGACATGGTCTCGATGACGCTGATCACAATGCAGGCCGGCCCCGCGAATAACGGCGTGCCGCCGTTGGCGGTGCTGGAGAAGTAGCGCGTCTGCAGCGGTCTCGCTCTCCTACCTCTCCCGCTTACTGGGGAGGTCGCATCGCATCGAAGATGCGATGCGGGTGGGGGCTTTCTCTACAGAACGACTCGCGGGTAGACCCCGTCCCCAACCCTCCCCCGCAAGCGCAGGGCTATCGCATATGCCCCTTGGCGACCACGCAAGTGCTTGGCCTCGTGGTTCGAGACGCGCCGCAAGCGGCGCTCCTCACCATGAGGGTCTACTATTGTGCCGCAAAACAAGACCTCATCCTGAGGAGCCCGCCGAAGGCGGGCGTCTCGAAGGATGGCCACGAGGGCACCGCCACGAAATGCGATAGCCCTGCCCGCAAGCGGGAGAGGGAGCGCAGTCACGTCACGCCCCTACCGCCGGAAACCGCTGGCGCGCGAATAGGTCTGGCGCCCTTCTAGGGCCGGGCGCGCGGCCATGCTGGCGCGCGTTTCGCTGGCGACCGGCGTCGCCGGCTTCAAATCCTCGAGGAAGATCGGCTTGGCGAAGTAATAGCCCTGGGCATAGCGGATCTTGGTCGCCGCCTGCAGATAGGTCAGCTCCTCGTAGGACTCGATGCCCTCGGCGATCACGGTCATGCCGAGCGCCTCGCTCAGCGATTCGATCGCGCGCAAAATGCCCTGGCTGCGCGGCCGCTGATGGATGTCGGTGATGAAGGAGCGGTCGATCTTGATCTCGTCGGCGGTGATGTCGGCGAGCGCCGACAGCGACGAATAGCCGATGCCGAAATCGTCGATCGAGATGCCGACGCCGATGCCGCGCAGGATCGGCAGGATCTGGTCCTGGAAATGCGACCGCGTCACGAACGCGTCCTCGGTCACCTCGATCATGAAGCGTTTCGGGAAGCCGGTCTCCTCGATCGCGCGCGCGAACCGGCGCATGAATTCGAGGTTCGAGGCCTGCTTGGCGGCGACATTGATGCTGATCGTCGCCATCGGGCCGAACGTATCGTTGATCAGGTCGATCGACTTGACGATCTCCGCCAGCACCAGGAACGTCAGCTCGTCGATCAGGCCGAGCTCGACCGCGAGGTTGATGAAGGTGCCCGGCGCCTGGATCACGCCCTCGTCGTCGCGCAGCCGCACCAGCGCCTCGATGCCCTTCACCTCCTGGGTGCGGATATCGACCTTGGCCTGGAACGCGCAGCAGAAGCGCTTTTCCAGGATCGCCAGCCGCAGCGACTGCTCGATCTTCATCCGCGCCAGCGCCTCGCGCTCCATGCTGTTGTCGAAGAACGCGGTCGAGCCCTTGCCGTTGTTCTTGACACGGTACATCGCGATGTCGGCGTTCTGGCGCAGCGCCTCGTAGCTCCGGCCGTGCATCGGATAGAGGCTGACGCCGATCGAGGTCGAGGCGAAGATCTCGGATTCCTCGATGAAGAACGGCGCCTTCAGCCGCTCCTGCATGACCTGGATGAATTCGGCGACTTCGTCATTGCCGCTGATCGGGTTGAGCAGCAGCAGGAATTCGTCGCCGGAGATGCGGGACAGGATATCGGTTTCGCGCAGCGCGTGGCCGAGCCGCTTCGACAGTTCGACGAGCAGCGCATCGCCGATCGCGTGGCCGTAATAGTCGTTGATGTGCTTGAAGTTGTCGACGTCGAGGAAGGCGAGCGCGAAATGGCTTTGCGAATCGTCGCGGATCAGGCCGCTGACGCGGTGCTCGATCACCCGGCGGGTCGGCAGGCCGGTCAGCTCGTCGTAACAAGCCGAGCGGAACAGCTGGTCCTCGAACGCCTTCTGCTCGCTGATGTCGGTCGAGGTCGAGATCAGGAGATTGCGACCGGCGATCCGGACCGGCCGGTGCGAGGTCAGGAACACATATTTGGAGGCGCCGCAGGAGAGCACTTCCTCGAGCACCACCGGACGGCCACTGCGCAGCAGGTCGAGGTTGGCGGCGTGGCGCTCGTCGACCGGGGACGGCTGGCTCGCGCTGGCCGCCAGCTGCAGCTGGCTCGCTGCTGCTTCATTCACCAGGATGAGCTCGCCCTGCTCGTCCTGAACGGTCACGCCCGCCGGCAGCAGTTGGAGAAGGTCGCGCAAGATACGTAATTCATTGCTGGAAATATCGTCTTGGCCGGTCACTGCCGCGCCCGTCTGAAAATCGTGTCTGGTGAGACTGTGCATGCGCCGACCTTGGCAAAGTCCGTTGTAGTTTTGGTTAAGCGGACCTGCGAAATGCCGTGACAGAATGAGACCGCGACGGCTTTCGCAAGCCGTCGCGGCAATCGTCATTAACAGAGTATCAATGTCGGCTTCGGCCGCTGGTGAAAGCGATTGCGGCGCGCGCGGTTGCACCAACACGTGCGGCTGTGCCGGAATGACGACTTATCAACAGCTCGGAAGCTTGCACTGCATGGTGCAGTGAACACCGGTCTTCAGATAACTGATCTCGGTCTTGCCGTCGAACGGCCGCAGCGCCGACTTGAGCAGCTTGGTGCCGAAGCCGGCTTCGCCGATTGCCTCGACCACCGGTCCCTCGGTCTCGTCCCAGATCACGTTGAGACGTCCGTCGTCGACGGTCCATGACACTTGTAAAAATCCGCGCGGCGAGGAGAAGGCGCCGTATTTTCCGGCGTTGGTTGCGAGCTCATGGAAGATCAGCGCCAGCGAGACGGCGAGCTTGGCGGGCAGGAACAGCTGCTCGCCATTGAGGTTGAACCGCACGTGGCCGTAGGGCCCGAGTTCCGAGCGCAGCAAATCCTTGATATCGCAGCCATAGCCATCGACGCGCGCGATCAGATCGTCGGTCGCCGAGAGCGCGCGGATGCGATGGTCGATGCGCTGCCAGACATCGGGCCGGTCCTGCAGCGCCTGATGCAGCACCGCATGAATGGTCGAGGACTTGTTCTTCAGCCGGTGCTGCAATTCGTCGACCACGACCTTGCGGTATTGCTCTTCCTCGATCAGCCGTTTGGAAACTTCGCGCTGCTGAGCGACCAGGGAACGGTAGTGCTCCACGCCCCAGATCGCGATGCCGCACACAACCCAGAAGATCATCAACAGCGCAAAGCGCGCCGGATCGGCGTGCGAGCCGCTGAAATTGAGCACTACGCCGAGCAGCCCGCTCGCCAGCGCAGTTGCGATCCCGATCCGGAAACCGCCAAGGGCGGTGGCAAAGAACACCGCGGGGAAATAGGGCGTGAAGAACACGTCCGGCCGGATCTGGGCGAGCCCGAAGCGCGCGGCCGTGGCCAAAACGAGACAAAGCACCGCGAAGGCGACCGCAAGCCGCACCGACGGCTGGACATCGCCCCGCCAACACGCCCTGAAATCATCGATCCATTTCGCCATTGCTCGTTCCAGTTCACGTGAACAGGCGACCCAAAATAAGGCCGCTGCGACCGAAAAACCGCAGTTGTGGCCTTCTGGCCACAGGCGGACCTTGCGTGCGTGGCGGCGTGCAAGTGCTTGTATTGGCAGCAGGAACTGGGGAATATCCGCAACATCATACGTAAGTTGAGGGACCGATATGGGACGGCTGGATGGCAAGGTCGCGGTGATCACAGGGGCGACCAGCGGCATCGGGCTACGCACGGCGGAGATCTTTGTCGCGGAGGGCGCGAAGGTCGTGATCGCCGGGCGCCGCGCGCCGGAGGGCGAGGCACTGGCGCAACAGCTCGGCGAGGCTTGCGTGTTTCGTCAGACCGACGTCACGGTCGAGGAACAGATGCAGGCGCTGATCGCGCTTGCGGTCGAGAAGTTCGGCCGGATCGACTGCCTGTTCAACAATGCCGGCGGCCCGGCGCAGACCGGGGGCATCGAAGGTCTTGACGTCGAGCGGTTCGACGCCGCGATGGCGACGCTGGTGCGCAGCGTCATGCTCGGCATGAAGCATGCCGCGCCCTACATGCGCAAACAGGGCTCCGGCAGCATCATCAACAATGGCAGCATCGCCGGACGGCTCGCCGGCTTCTCGTCGTCGATGGTCTACGGCGCCGCGAAGGCGGCAGTCATCCATCTCACCAAATGCGTGGCGATGGAGCTCGGCGAGTCCGGCATCCGCGTCAACTCGATCTCGCCCGGCGCGATCGCCACCGGCATTTTCGGCAAGGCGCTCGGATTGTCGACGGAAGCGGCGGAGAAGACCGCGGCCGTGATGCGCGAGGTCTACAAGGCGGCACAGCCGATCCCGCGCGCCGGCCTGCCCGACGACATCGCGCATGCCGCGGTGTTCCTGGCGAGCGACGAATCGAGCTTCATCAACGGCCATGACCTCGTGATCGACGGCGCCATCACCGGCGGCCGCAACTGGAGCCAGCAGCAGGCGGGCTACGTCTCGCTGCGCAAGGCGTTCGATCAGGGGGCGTAAGCCACGGCCGTCATTTCGGGGTACGCGCAGCGTGAACCCGGAATCTCGAGATTCCGGGTTCGATACTTCGCATCGCCCCGGAATGACGATCGAGGGTGTTTAGCTTTGGCGCGCTAAGGTGCGAGCATGAACGCGAAGCTCGCACGCCGGCTGCGCTATCTCGGCGCCATCATTGTCGCCGGCGCGGTGACGAGCGTCAGAATCAATCTCGCGCAAGGCCGTCATACGCTCGGGCCGCTGATTGCGGGATTCGCTTATGCCCTCGTCACCTCTGTGGCGATCGGCGTGGTCGGGATCGGCGCGATGGCGTAACGCGTCTGGATTCGCGCGCTGCGACAAATTAACCCGACGGGCAAATTAGCGCTTCCGTCGTCGGGCAAATCAGATGTTCAATTCCGCCCGTCTCACCCGATCGAGGGGCGCTTCGCGATCGTCACGAACGCGGCGTGGGATGCGGTGGACGCGGATTGCGCAACTGACGAGTGCGCATGAGGTGGACGGTGAAGTCGTGCAGGCTTGACGCCCTAGCGGCAGGTGTCCTCTCGCAAGGCGCGCAAACGTTTTGCGAGGGCGGTGACAATAAAGCCCAGTCTCGCCGGGGAGAGCACGTATAAGCCGTAAGCCATCGCGCAGGGAAAGCCGGATTGCTCCGGTTACACCTGTGGTCCTACCCCCGAGCTTTCTACCCATTGCTCGGGGCCCATGGGTGCGATCGGCACCCGGCT
>NZ_JAQOSR010000277.1:0-6711 GCF_046718885.1 Bradyrhizobium sp. UFLA01-814
CGATCGCGCAGCTCCCGCCTTTGCCGGATGGCACGCAAAGACCATCGACATTGCGATCGGGTCGGTATCCCTGAAGGGGGCAGCAACGATCGACGCACAGAGATTCGCCAGCGGGCAGATTCGCTTCGCAGCCGGGGCGCTCGCCGACCTCTCGCCGCTTGCCCTCACAGAGCTCGCCGGTTCGGCCTCACTCGACCTTGCCGCTTCGGCCGATGGCGGCCAGCAGTCGGTCCGGCTTGCCGGCAAGGGTGCCGGAATCCGTGCCGCGGGTGCGGCCGTCCGCAGTTTCGATCTGCGCGCCGATGGCGCCGATCTCTACAGCCATCCGGTGCTCAATGCTGATGCGCAGGTCAACGGTGTCGAGTTCGGCGGTCAGACGGTCTCCAACGTCACGCTAGCGGCCACGGGCAATGCCGATGCGAGCACGATCGGCCTGTCCGCCAAGGCTGCCGGATTCGATCTCGATGCCGCGGGTGCACTGACCACCAGGGAGCGGGTGCGGTTCGATCTCAACCGCTTCACCGCGCGGCGTGGCGCCAAAGCGATTGCGCTGCAGGGCCCCGCGGGCTTCACGCTCGACGATGGCACGGTGCTGATCGAGCATCTGGCGCTCGCGATTGGACGTGGCCGCTTCACGGTGGACGGCAAAGCCGGCCAAGTGCTCGACCTCAAGGCCGTGGCCAACGCGATCCCGCTCGGCGAAGCCGATGTCGCGATACCCGGTTTGGGCCTGAGCGGGACCCTCGACGCGTCAGCCGCGATTGCGGGCTCCATGAGCGCGCCGATCGGCCAGTACAAGGTCGCGGTCAGGCAGCTCACCGCGCCGCAGACCAGAAGCGCCGGCCTGCCGCCGATCGACGTTGCCGCGGACGGACGACTCGATGGCAGCCGCGCGAGCCTGAACACCACAATTGCCGCGGGAAGAGCCGGCGCGATCACGGCGTCGGGCACGGTGCCGCTCGACGCGACGGGTCCGATCGCGCTGACCGCGAAGGGCCGCCTCGATGCCGCCATCGCCAATGCCACGCTTTCCGCTTCCGGCCGGACCGTATCCGGCAGCGTCGCGCTCGATGCCCGTGTCGGCGGCACGCGCACCAGACCTCAGATCGGCGGTGTCGCCACCATGAGCGGGGGTACCTTCCGCGACAGCATGCTCGGCACACGCCTCGATGCCGTCGAAGCGAAAATCACCGCCGAAGGAGAGCGCATCGTCGTGGAGCGCCTGGCCGCGGTGACGCCCAACGGCGGCACCTTGTCCGGCTCCGGTCAGGTACGGGTCGCCCCGGATGCAGGCTTTCCAGGCACGGTCTCGATTCGCGGTCAGCAGGCGACGCTTGCTTCCAGCGCGCTGGCGACCGCGCAGGCCAATCTCGCCATTGACGTCACAGGCGCCCTGGCACGCGATCCGCGGATCGTCGGTCGCGTCGACCTGACCCGCGTCAACGTCGATATTCCGGATCGCCTGCCGTCGACGCTGAAGCCGATCGAGGGCATCAACCATGTGAACGCCTCGGGACAGGCCGCTGCACGGCTCGCAGCTGCGCGCAAGGCCGAGGCGCCGAAAGGCAACACGAAGCGCACGGCGCTCTTCAACGCCGCGCTCGACGTGACAGTTTCGGCGCCGAACCACGTCTTCATCCATGGCCGCGGGGTAACCGCGGAACTCGGCGGCTCCGTTCATGTCGGCGGTACGAGCAACGCGCCGGTTCCGAAGGGAGCCTTCTCGCTCTATCAGGGCAAGCTGGTGGTGCTCGGAAAGACGCTGACCTTCACCAAAGGCAATCTCTCCTTCAATGGCGATCTCGCGCCCGAGCTCGACTTTGCGGCAGAGATACAGGCCTCCGACATCACCGCGCAGGTCGGAATCTCGGGCCCGGCGGCCGCGCCGGTCTTCGCCTTCCATTCGCAGCCCGAGTTGCCGCAAGACGAGATCCTGTCGCGCATTCTCTTTCAGAAAGCTTCGGGCAGCCTGACGACCTCGCAGGCCGTGCAACTCGCAGGGGCCGCAGCTCAGTTCGCCAGCGGTGGCGAGGGAACGGTGGACCGCATGCGCCGCTCGCTCGGGGTCGACAATCTGGACGTCGGCGCCGGGGCGGGTGGTCCGATGGTCGGTGCCTCGCGCGCGATCGGCGACAGGTTGAGCGTGGGTGTGCGGACGGGCGCGAGCGCCAGTCAGTCAGGAGTGTCGGCCAATGTCGACGTGACGCGCCATATCCGCGTCGAGTCGGATGTCGATGCGAAGGGCTCGACATCCGTCGGATTAGGCACGCGATTCGAATGGTAAAGGCGACCGAGATCGCGCCTCACTTCGTGGTGTAGCCGCCGTTGACCAGGATGGTCTGGCCGGTCATCCACCAGCCGTCCGACACCAGCAGGCGGATCCACGGCACGATGTCCTTGATGTCGGTGAGCCCGGTCTTGGAGAAGCCCGACAGCGCCGCCGCCGATTTGTGATAGGCGACCGCGTCCGCGCCTTCGGCCGGATAGAAGAACGGCGTGTCCATCGGACCCGGGCCGATCGCGGTGACCGAGATGCCGCGCGCGCCGAACTCCTTCGATGCCGCACGGGTGAAGTGCTCGACCGGCGCCTTGGTGCCGGCATAGGCGGCATAGAACGGCGTGTAGGCGCCGAGCAGCGAGGTCACCAGCGTGCAGATCTTGCCGTTGTCGTTGACGTGACGGCCGGCCTCCTTGAGGAAGAAGAACGCGGACTCGGCGTTGACCGCGCTCATCGCGTCATATTCGGCCTCCGAGATCTCGACCATCGGCTTCTTCAATACCTTCCCGACGGTGTTGATCGCGATGTCGGGACGGCCGATCGCGGCGACCGCGTCGGTGAACAGCTTCTCCATCGCGCCCGATGTCGTGAGGTTGGCCTGGAAGGCGACCTACGACGTGAAGCGGCATATCGATGCAGGAGAGCGCGTCGAGCTGATGCCGCGGTACCGCGCCGCGCCGATGCCGATGACCTTGCTCTATCCGCACCGTCAGCATCTGTCGCGGCGGCTGCAGGTGTTTGCCGACTGGCTAACGGATTTGCTGAAGCAGAAGCTGCTCGCGGCGGATTAGGGGCGGAGGCTGGCGTTCCCGGTCGGTGGGACGTATAATCCCGGCGCTCGTGACGGTAACCTGATGACCACTTTGGTAAGTAAACTCGGCCTCGCAATCGCAATGTTGGCGCTGTGCCTGAGCGGCCAGCAGGCCAGTGCCCAGGCCGGACCGGTGCGCTACTGGACGCCGGGCTCGCTGTTCGGCTTCGGCGGCAGTCTTGCCGACGGCCAGAAGGCGGATACCTACGGAAACTTTCCGAGCTTTGACGCCTCCGGCGCGCAAGGCGGCGACTTCTCATATCTGAACGGCCGGCCCGACGGCTGGTTCGCCGGCAGCGAAGGCGGTCGCGTCGGCTGGAACGCGCTCGGCCAATCGGCAGCGTTCGGCTCGCTGGAATATCAGGGCGCGCAGTTCGGTTACAATTTCAGGGGCGTCGGCAATACGCCCGTGACCTTCTTCGCCGGCTTCGACACCCTGAAATACAATCCGCCCGGGGCCGGCGGACCGCTGGCGCCGTTCAGTGGCAATCCCGGCGTCAACGCCGGCTATTCGGCGCGCGCGGGCCTCGAGTTCCGCCCGACTTCGAATCTCAGCCTGTCATTCGGCGCGAGCTTTACCCAGCAGGGGGCGGAGCGCATGGACAGCGACATCCATTCGCAGCTGCTGCCCGGCCAGTCTCCGGTCCTGTTCGGCGGCCGGTAAAGCGCGATGAGAATCGTCATCGCGCTTTAGCTCCTTGTTTGAGCATGATCTCCGCGCAAACGCGTCCCGCGTTTGTCGCGAGGGAAAACCGCTTCGCACTTTTTCGGATCATGCTTTAGCGCGTCAGCGCAAGACGGCAGCGCTGCGGTCCTGATTCAACCAGAACGTCAGAACCAAGAAGGCTCGAGCTCGCGGGCACAATCAGGATCGAAACATGGACATGCAGGGCAAGATCGCACTCGTCACCGCCGCGGCATCGGGCGCCGGCCGCGCCGGGGCGCGCATCCTCGCGCGCGAGGGCGCGGCGGTCGCGGTGGTCGACCAGAACGAGGCCGGTACGAAGGCGGTGGTCGACGAGATCAAAAAGGGCGGCGGGCGCGCCTTGGCGCTGGCCGGCGATCTGCGCGACGACGGCTTTGCGCGCGATATCGTCACTGCGACGGTGAAGGAATTCGGCGCGCTCGACTGCGTGTGGAATCATCTCGGCATTCCCGGTCCGTCCGTGATCGACGATCTGGAAGGCTGGGATCTCAGCGTCGATCTCAATCTGCGCTCGCAGCTGATCACCACCAACGCGGCGCTCGGCCAGATGACCGCGCGGCGCCAGGGCAGCATCCTGTTCACCGCATCGACCTCGGGCCTGGTCGGCTCGCCGTGGAGCCCGACCTATTCCGCGGCCAAGGCCGGCGTGATCGGTCTGGCGCGCGCGCTCGCCAAGCGCCACGCCAAGGACGGCGTCCGCGTCAATGCGATCTGCCCCGGTGCGATCGACACGCCGATGCTGCGGGTGTTCGTCAACCGGCCGGACCAGCCGGGCCACAACGAGGCCGATCCGGAGGAACTGATCAAGGCCGCGGTCACCCGCAATCCGATGGGCCGCGCGGCGCGCCCCGAGGAGATCGCGGAGGTCGCGGTGTTCCTGCTGTCGGACAAGGCGTCGTTCGTCACCGGCATCGCGATGCCGGTCGACGGCGGGACGGTGGCGTAAGGCGCTGATGAACTGAGGCCTAGCCGGATGCGATAGCCTGCCATCGCAGGGACGCACTGCCAAAATATCGAAAACAACCCCATGCAAAGTAGCCGGCGGCCGCCGGCGGACACGGCAACTTGACTCGTCGGGCAAATCAGTGGCATTCTTCCATTATTCAGAAATCGTGCAGACGCCCCTCGCCACGGGGCTATCGCCCTCCGCTTGCGGGGGGAGGTCTCATCACAACGGGGAAACCCTGGCGCGTTACTTCCCTGTGGCCATCCTTCGAGACGCCCGCCGTTGGCGGGCTCCTCAGGATGACGTCTTGTTTCGCGGCTAAACTGTAAACCCTCATGGTGAGGAGCGCCGCTTGCGGCGCGTCTCGAACCACGAGGCCAAGCCGCTGCGCGGCCAGCGAAGACGCACATGCGTTTGCTCTACCCGCAAGCGGGAGGATGCAGCCCGTTCGCGTCGCGGGGCCGCTTCAACCTGACTTCTTCGCAGTTCAGAACTTCGCTCTGATGCCGGCATAGGCGGCGAGCGGCATGCCGGGGACGAAGGTGCGCGGATCGGTCAGCTGCGCCATCAGGTTGGGTGCAGCTCCGGCGCTGGCAAAGCCGCCGGTCTCGTAGAACGCGCCGCCGAGATAATAATGCTGGTTGAAGACGTTGTTGATCAGGCCGAACACCTCGATATTCGGCGTGATCTTGTAGGAGGTGTGCAGGTTCACGACCGCGTAGGCCGGGACCTTCTGGCTCTGATTGGTGTCGTCGCCGATCAGCCATTGACTGCCGACCACGTTGACGTCGGCGCCGATCTTCCATGCGTCGGTGGCGAGGTACTCGACACCTGCCTTGAAGCGGTGCGCGGGAATGCCCGGGATATGGTCGCCCGGCTTGACGTTGATGAACCGGACGTCATCGTTGTTCGGGTCGGTCAGGGCGTTCGGGTTGTCGGGAGCCGGCAACGTATTTGCGCTTCGATAGGTCGCGTCGATGAAGGTGTAGTTGGCATAGGCGTTCCAGCGATTGACGCGGTAATCGAGCTTGGCTTCGATGCCCTGCCGCAGGGTCTGCCCCGCATTCTGGAAATAGCCGAAATTGCCTGTGCCGATCGGGCTCTGCACCCGGATGATGTCGTCGTCGGACAGAGTGTGGAACGCGCCGAGGCCCCAGCTCAGCATGCCGGTCCTGGTGTCGTTGCCCCAAGTGCCGCGGAAGCCGGCCTCGATGGTGTGCGACACCACCTGCTTGAGCGGCGGATCGGACACCAGGAAGGAATCGATGACACAGGGGCGGGCCGGATCGGAGCAGCCGAGCTCGAGCGGCGTCGGCGCGCGGTTGGCCTCTGAATAGCCGGCATAAAAGGTGAGGTTCGGCGTGATCTTGTAGGTGCCGCCGATCACCGGGTTGAGGCGCTGGAATCGGTTGCTGCTGTTGAGCTGATCATTTGTCCCGGTCTGGTCCCGCAGATCGATCTGGGCATAGTTGAATCGTCCACCAGCAGTGACCGAGAACCTGTTCGTCACGTCGAAGGTATCGGTGAGATAGACGCCGGTGTAGGTGTTGGTGGCGCGCAGGTCGACCGGGGCGAGACCGGCATCGGGCTGGTTGATGAAGATGCCGGTGCCGGTCACGAACAGGTTGTTCGGATCGATGGTTCCGAGCTCGCTGGTCGCCGTGAATTTCGTGTTGCCGTGGTCGACGCTGACGCCCATCACGACGTGGTTGTCGTGCCCGAACAGCTTGTCCGAGTTGGTCAGCTGGGCCGTGCCGCCGAAGCTGTTGGTCGCGGCCCGGTTGCGGTCGACTTCGCCAAGGAAGGCGTTGCCAAGCGTGTTCGGAACCGAGGGACCTCCCGCCGGACCGAAAATCGGCAGGTCGTCCCCGATGCACAAACTGTCTCCCCCGTCGCAGGCATGCACGTCGGTGCCGTTGCCGTCGACGTGGGTCTGCCGGAAGCCGCGGAAGTAGGCATTGCCCTGGAAC
>NZ_JAQOSR010000278.1:0-6698 GCF_046718885.1 Bradyrhizobium sp. UFLA01-814
CCATCATCACCGGCTGCACGGTGGCGAAGATCGACAAGCACGGCCGTGACTTCACCACGCATCTGTCGAGCGGCTCGAGCATCGCCTCCGACCAGGTGATGTTCGCGATCGGCCGGCATCCCAATGTCGCCAATCTCGGGCTGGAGACCGCCGGCGTCGTCATCAATCCCGCCAATGGCGGCATCCAGGTCGACGGCTGGTCGAAGACCTCGGTCGACAACATCTACGCGGTCGGCGATGTCACCCACCGCACCAATCTGACCCCGGTTGCGATCCGCGAGGGCCATGCCTTCGCCGACACGGTGTTCGGCAAGCGCCCGGTCGAGGTCGACCACGCCACGATCCCGACCGCGGTGTTCTCGCAGCCGGAGGTCGGCACCGTTGGTCTGACGGAGGAAGAGGCGCGGGCGCAGTTCAGCCACGTCGACATCTACAAGACTGATTTCCGCCCCATCAAGGCGACGATGTCCGGCCGCGACACCCGCGTGCTGATGAAGCTCGTGGTCGACGGCGCGAGCGACCGCGTGCTCGGCTGCCACATCGTCGGCGATGGCGCCGCCGAAATCACCCAGGCCGTCGCGATCGCCGTGAAAATGAAGGCGACCAAGGCCGATTTCGACGCCACCATCGCGCTGCATCCGACCGCGTCGGAAGAACTGGTCACGATGCGCACCCCGACCGCGCGCCACGTGCGCCAGGCGGCGGAGTAGGGAGCTACCCGCAGGCCGGCCTTGACCCTGGTGCCGTCCCGGCCAAGGCACTCGCAGATGGGAATTGGGAGCGATCGATCGGGAACAGGCAAGGAGCCCTGCCTGACAGCCCAACGCCGCCCGCTTAAAATGCATGCGAGCGGCGCTGTCTCTAGCCCCAGGACGGTAACGGCAAAATCCTGATGAAGATAAGTCTGTACGAGCCCGCAAAGGTTTCATACCTCAGAAGGGGTAGCTTGCTTCCGTAAGACGACGCGCACCGCGGGAGCGCAACCCTCTGGCGCCCAATTTGTGCATCAAGGCCGATATCCCCATCACACGCGGTGAAGGGCCGTGCGGTGCACAGCATGGGCACCCGTGGCAGCGCGTCATGTCGCGCATCCTGGAACCTTGCGCTATGCTGGCAGTTCCACTCTCAAACAGTTTGAAGTCACAAATTGAGGGAGCCGCGCATGCCAGGACCATCCGAGCAGGAGATTCGGACCCGAGCTTACGAATTGTGGAAGGACGCCGGCGAGCCACACGGCAACATGGATCAGTTGTGGTATCAGGCCGAAAAGGAACTGCTGGCGCGCAAGGCCGCCAACGGCGAAACGCCCTGCGACAAGAACGGCCATCGAGAGCCGACGACTTATCCGGAGAGATTGAGGGGCGTCCATTGAGCGCGTCGGAAGGCTGAGCTAACGAGTCCGGCAGGCTGGCCCGGACCCGGAGGCATCATGAACGGCGCGATCGACCTTTCGCAGAAACTGTCGACATTCTCCGATCACTGGTCGCCGCGCACCGTCGCGCAATTCAACGCCTGCGACGTCATGGTGGTGAAGGTGCAGGGCGAGTTCGTCTGGCACAAGCACGACGACACCGACGACTTCTTCCTCGTCCTGAAAGGCATCCTCGACATCGAGCTGCGCGACCGCACCGTGATGCTAACTCCCGGCCAGATGTACATCGTGCCGAAAGGCGTTGAGCATCGTCCGGTCGCACGGGAGGAGGTCCATCTGCTGCTGATCGAGCCGACCGGGACGCCGAACACAGGTGATGCGGCGACGGCGGCGGCAAGGAAAGTGGTGTGAAACTGGCAGGATGGGTGGAGCGAAGCGATACCCATCATTTTGACCGCGGATCCGAGTTGAAGAGCAAGGCTCGGGCGATTGATGTCGCGCGAATGCGAAAGTATGACTCACCGGCAGCGCAATACATGCGGTGTCGTCCCTGCGAAAGCAGGGACCCATAGCCGCCGCCGCCAGTTGGCTTGCTGCGCTGGAGCCACGACCTGTTTCAACACGCAGCCCTGTGGTTATGGGTCCCTGCTTTCGCAGGGACGACGTGTGGAATGAGCAGCGAGCTCTCATTCTCTTTGGTGTCATCGCCCGCGCATGCGGATGATCCAGTACGCCGCGGCTTCTCGGTTCAAGCACCAGCGTCTCTGGAATACTGGATCGCCCGGTCGAGCCGGGCGATGACAGCGAGATGAGCTGCGCATCAGCGGTGCATCGCATCGCGCGAGAACCATCCTCATCGTCGTCCTGGCGAAGGCCAGGACCCATTACCCCAAATCTCAATTGTTGCACGGCGCTGGAACGACGAGTCCCGACGACAACACAGGCCGCGGCGTATGGGTCCCTGCTTTCGCAGGGACGACGCCGGAGAGTGCCGCGCTTACCCCTCCGCCTCAATCCACTCCGCAGCGCCGCGCCACAACGCATCGCGGTGTTCGCTGCGGAAGAAGCCGAGATGGCCGATCGCTTTTGCGCCGGCGTCGGCGGGACGGATCGAGATGATCTCGGGCGTGATCGACGTGAAGGCGGAACACAGCAATTCGACCGCTGGCCGCGTTGCCCAGGTGTCGTCGGTCATGACAAGCGCGCGGAGCTTGCCCTTGAACTTCGGAAAATTTTCGCGCGCCGTCAGCGTGGCATCATCGAGCAGATAGCGCTCCCGCATCACCCAGCTCCGCCATTGCTCGAACGCCCCCCTCGGCAGGTCCATGCCGAGGCCGGCCCAGGCGGGGAGGTAGCCGAGCGTGCGCGCCAGCGGCAGGCCGACGCCGTTCAGGAAGGCGACGACGCGGTAGCGCTCGGGCGAGGCCATCAGCTTCCAATAGGCAGCCTGCGAGGCGATCAGGAGCGCGCGCGGGATCTCGGCATTGTTGGCGAGGAGCCCGAGCGCTTGGCCGCTGAAGGAGTGCCCGACATAGGCGAAGGGGAGGTTGCGGTAGCGCTCGCGCATCCAGTTCACCGCCGCGGTGGCGTCGAGCGCGGCCCAGTCCGCCATCGTGGCCTTGAAGCCGGCGAGCGATTTCGGCTTGTTGAGGCCGGTCGCCGCCATCGGCCGGCTATCGCCGGTGCCGCGGTAGTCGTAGGTCAGCACCGCCGCGCCGCGGCGGGCGAGGTAGCCGGCAAAGCCGCGATAGACCTTGCGGGGCACGGCGGTCGCCGAGTTGATCAGGACGGCGTGGCGCCGCGTGCCGCGCGGCAGGAACAGCGTCGCGGCGAGCGGATAGCCATCTGCGGCCGGCACGACGATGTCGTCGCTAAAAACGTCGTCCAGCGCGGCGGAGGCCACGGCGATTTCCCCGGCATTCATGCTATGCTCTACCAAATGCGAATTCGGATTTCCCTGCAAGGGCTTGACCAGATTGCAGGAATCCTTCTAGCGGGAAAGCGGGGCCCTGTGTATAAGCCGGGCTTTCGTCATGCCGTGATTAAGTTGCGGTTTTTGCTCAGGAGTTGACCTTATGTCCGAGCGGTGGACACCCGATAGCTGGCGCGCCAAGAAGGTGCTGCAGGTGCCCGATTATCCCGATGCCAAGGCATTGGCCGATGTCGAGGCCCAGCTGGCGACCTTTCCGCCGCTGGTGTTCGCGGGCGAGGCGCGCAGCCTGAAGAAGGCGCTGGGGCGGGTCGCCGCCGGCGAGGCCTTCCTGCTGCAGGGCGGCGACTGCGCCGAGAGCTTTGCCGAGCACGGTGCCAACAACATCCGCGACTTCTTCCGCGTCCTGTTGCAGATGGCGGTCGTGCTGACCTATGCCGGCGCGCTGCCGGTGGTGAAGGTCGGCCGCATCGCCGGCCAGTTCGCAAAACCGCGCTCGTCGCCGACTGAGAAGCAGGGCGACGTCGAGCTGCCGAGCTATCGCGGCGACATCGTCAACGACATCGCCTTCACGCCGGAAGCGCGCATTCCCGATCCGCAGCGCCAGCTGATGGCTTATCGCCAATCCGCCGCGACGCTGAACCTGCTGCGCGCGTTTGCGACCGGCGGCTTCGCCAATCTCGGCAGCGTGCATCAGTGGATGCTCGGCTTCCTGAAGGATTCGCCGCAGTCACGCCGCTACAAGGAGCTGGCCGACCGCATCTCGGATGCGCTGAACTTCATGCGCGCCTGCGGCCTCGACCTCGAGAGCCATCCCGAGCTGCGCGCCACCGATTTCTACACCAGCCACGAGGCGCTGCTGCTCGGCTACGAGCAGGCGATGACGCGGGTCGATTCCACCACCGGCGACTGGTACGCGACCTCCGGCCACATGATCTGGATCGGCGACCGCACCCGTCAGCTCGATCACGGCCATGTCGAATATTTCCGCGGCATCAAGAATCCGATCGGCCTGAAATGCGGCCCGTCGCTGAAGCCGGACGAGCTGTTGAAGCTGATCGATATCCTCAATCCCGACGATGAGCCGGGGCGCCTGACCCTGATCAACCGGTTCGGCGCCGACAAGGTCGGCGACCATCTGCCGGGCCTGATCCGCGCCGTGCAGCGGGAAGGGCGCAAGGTGGTGTGGTCGTGCGATCCGATGCACGGCAACACCATCACCTCGACCTCGGGCTACAAGACGCGGCCGTTCGACCGCGTGCTGTCGGAGGTGAGGTCGTTCTTCCAGATCCACGCCGCCGAAGGCACCCATGCCGGCGGCGTGCACCTCGAGATGACCGGACAGGACGTCACCGAATGCATCGGCGGCGCGCGCGCCATCACCGATGAGGACCTCAACGACCGCTACCACACGGTCTGCGATCCCCGCCTCAACGCCGAACAGTCGATCGACATGGCCTTCCTGATCGCCGAGCTCTTGAAGCAGGAGCGCGCCGGCAAGGTCAAACCGATGCCGGCCGCCGCTGGGTTGTGATTTGAGGCAGTGACTTGAGACAGTGACTTGGGGCAGTGACTTGGGGACTGTGACTTGCTGAGGTTCTGGCGAGCCACCATCAACTCGCGCAACGGGCTGGCATTCGCCATTCGCTCGGAGCAGGCGATTCGCGAGGAGGTGGTGGCGTTGGCGCTGTCGCTGCCGCTGGCCTGGCTGGTCGGCGCCACCGTGATGCGCCGGGTCGAATTGGTCGCGACCGTGGTGCTGGTGCTCGTCATCGAGCTGCTCAACACCGCGATCGAGAAGCTCGCCGATCGCCTGACCATGGATCACGATCCGCAGATCGGGCGGGTCAAGGATATGGGCTCGGCCGCGGTCGGCGTCGCGCTCGTCATGGCCGGCCTGTTCTGGCTGTTCGCCCTCGCCGAACGCATGGGCGCGTTCTGATCCCGAGCAGGATCCGGAAAAGTGGGAACCGGTTTTCCGATCAGATCATGCTCAAAAGAAGCTCCCGCCGGTCATGGTGCGATTTCTGCAATCGCACCATGAGCGGAAGGTGATTGAAGTTTGCGGTTGTGCAGGACAACTTAAGCGTATGAGCGAACAACAGATCAAGATTACCCTGGCGCAACTCAATCCGACGGTCGGTGACGTCACCGGCAACGCCGCGAAGGCGCGCGCCGCGCGCGAGACGGCCAAGGCCGACGGCGCCGACCTCGTGGTGCTGTCGGAACTGTTCATCGCCGGCTATCCGCCGGAGGATCTGGTGCTCAAGCCGGCGTTCCAGTCGGCCTGCCGCGCCGCGATCGAGGAACTGGCGCGCGAGACCAGGGATGGCGGCCCGGCGATGCTGATCGGCACACCCTGGGTTGAGGACGGCAAGCTCTACAATGCCTGCGCGCTGCTCGACGGCGGCCGCATCGCCGCGCTGCGCTTCAAGGCCAATCTGCCGAACTACGGCGTGTTCGACGAGAAGCGGCTGTTCGCGCGTGGCCCGGCGCCGGGCCCGGTGACGGTGCGCGGCGTGCGCATCGGCGTGCCGATCTGCGAGGACATCTGGCTCGAGGAGTCCGAAGAGTACGAGAACGTCGTCGAATGTCTCGCCGAGACCGGCGCCGAGATCCTGGTGGTGCCGAACGGTTCGCCCTATGCCCGCGACAAGGCCGACCTCAGGCTGTCGATCGTGGTGGCGCGCGTCACCGAGAGCGGACTGCCGCTGGTCTATCTCAACGAGGTCGGCGGCCAGGACGAGCTGATCTTCGACGGCGCCTCGTTCGCGCTGAATGCCGATCTCTCCGTCGCGGCGCAGCTTCCGGCGTTCGAGGAGAACGTCACGACGCTGATCTGGCGCAAGACCGCCGACGGCTGGCGCTGCAACGGGCCGATCACGGCGCAGCTCGAGGGCGACAAGGCCGATTACGCGGCCTGCGTGCTCGGCCTGCGCGACTATGTCCGCAAGAACGGTTTTCCCGGCGTGCTGCTCGGCGTCTCCGGCGGCATCGACTCGGCGCTGTGCGCGGCGATCGCGGTCGATGCGCTCGGCGCCGACAAGGTGCGCGGCGTGATGCTGCCGTTCCGCTACACCGCGCAGGTGTCGCTCGACGATGCCGCCAAGCTCGCCGCCGCGCTCGGCATCCGCTACGAGATCCTGCCGATCGCCGATGCCGTGAACGGCTTCGAGACGATTCTGGCGCCTGTGTTCAAAGGGCTGGAGCGCGACATCACCGAGGAGAATTTGCAGGCGCGCGCCCGCGGCACGCTGTTGATGGCGATCTCCAACAAGACCGGCGCCATGGTGGTGACAACCGGCAACAAGTCGGAGATGTCGGTCGGCTACGCCACGCTGTATGGCGACATGAACGGCGGCTTCAATCCGATCAAGGACATCTACAAGACCGAGG
>NZ_JAQOSR010000279.1:0-6634 GCF_046718885.1 Bradyrhizobium sp. UFLA01-814
GATCTTCACGCCCGCCGAAGCCGCGATCATGTCGTCGCCCTCACGGCCCGCAGCACATCGCGCAGCCAGCCTGGATCGACCCCGGCCGCCGCACGAACCACCGCACCGCCAATCTCGATGCTGATCGTTGTCGCGTTCGGTATTGCCGCTTCCACGGCCATCCCAGTGGGGCGCAGCTCCGACACCATCGGAACGAAGAGCGGCGCATCCTCCGCCGGCAAGCTCAGCAGACCGGCACGCGCCGCCTTGCGCCAAGCGAACAGGTGTTGCGGCGCGAGGCCGTGGCGGCGCGCCACCTCGGACACAACAGCGCCCGGCGCATACGACTCCGCCACGATCCGTCCCTTGACCGCGTCGTTCCACCGCCGCCGACGCCCCACTCCGACCTGGATATCCACCCGGCCCCGCGGTTCCGAAGCGTCAACTATATGGTCAACCATATATGCGAACCCAACTACAAATGAGGCTCGCATCTTGCTGATCAGCTCACGCCCGACAAGGTGCGGAAGACACGCCGCTTACCGTAATCGGGGCGCATGGAACGCTCGACCGTATTGCTGTCGACCTCGATGCAGCCGTCGCGGAGAAACAGCGTCACCCCCCAGTGATTGGGTGCCAACTTGATGGCCTCCGCCAGCTTCGATTGGGAGAAGACCTGGCCAACCATTGCGGTCAGGCGCGTCCTGAGCGCCTTCATCAATGGAGCGGACCTGGTGCGGCGGGTAGCCAGCCGCTGCTCGGCACTGCTGCCGCGTCGATGGCATAGACCGCCTGAAGGCGCCCGATCACTTCGCGAGCGAACGACGACTGGGTCGTCTTATATATACCTCGACGAATTTGCGTCGAGCGTGGGCGAGACAAAAGGCGAGCTCGATTGCATCACCATGATCGCGGGCGAGCGGTTTGTAGGCGGCATAACCGTCCACCTGCAGAATGCCGGAAAAGCCCATCAGCTGTCTAGCGATCACCTCCATGCCGCGGCCGTTGGCAAACACGTTGGCAACCGCCGGCGGCGAGGGTCCGCCCCATGGCCGGTCATCAATGGCATACGCCCAGAACTGGCAGATGCGGGTACGATGTCGCCGGCATCGAGCACCGGCATCGGCGTCTCGTCGCAGAACACGTGCGGTGCAGCCTGGATCATCCGCAGTTGGAGCTCGTAGAGGCTCTTGAGCCACTAGGCGGCACGCTTGATCCAGCCGGCAAGTGTCGCACGGTCAAGCTGGATGTCTTGGTCGATCAGGATCTGCACCTGCCGGTACAGCGGCAGATACCAGACGAACTTCGACCACCACGTGATTCACGAGTGCCGTTAGGCCATGCCGCTCTCGATCAGGCGCGGCAGTACCTTCGCCTGGACTACGCCATCGGTGCAACTGCGGCAGGCGTACTTGGGACGGACCGTCCGCAGCACCTGCAGCATCGCCGGGATCACGTCCAGCACCTCGCTGACGGCCTCGCCAATCTTGTGAAGTTGGCCTTGGCAGCACGGACACCTCCGGCTCCAGCACCTGCTCACAACGCGGCACGTGCTTGGGCAGCGCACCGATGTTGCGGAGCGCTCTCTTACGTGGCTTGTCGGGCGACTTCGCCGCAGGTGCATCGTCGTTGGCCGGCGCAGGACGTGTGGCGTCGGTTTCAAGATCATCCAGCTCGAGCGCCAGTTGCTCGTCCCCGATCACCGCAAGCCTCCCCGAACGCTTTCCGAACATTCCCTCCCTGAATGTCTGCATCGCCACACGCAGCTTCTCGTTTTTTGCGTCAAGCGTGAGCACCGTCTCGGTCAGAGCCGCCGGATCGGTCAGGAGAGCGTCGAGGCAAATTGCCATGATCAGACGATACAGGCGCGCACCACATGCTCCAGCAAAATCCTCTCCTCTCACGCAACAACGGCTGGCTTGCTTCATAGGCCTGGGCGAGACGCGCGTCCACGAGCTGCGTCGCACTTAGATGCACCACGCCGTCGCGGATCGGTGGCCAGGTGAAGCGTCCCAGGTGCAACCACTTCATCGTCAGCACCCAGCCGCACCGTCCCACGCCACAAGCTTCACTCTGTCCATGCGCTTGCTGCGGAATACGAAGAAGTCGCCGCAATACGGGTTCGCGCGCAGTGCTTCGATCACCAGCGCCGACAACATGTGCACCGACTTGCGAAAGTCGACCGGCTGGGCCGCCAGCACCACTTTGAGGTCGGACCTCAGTGCAATCACCGGATGCCCCGAAGCGCCGACAGTACCATCGAAAGCGTCGCCAGCTCCACACCCGGCGCAATCCAGATTTGCGCCCCCGTTCAGCTCGATCTCGATCACCCCGCAGGCTTTGGTCGGTGACGCGCTGGATCTCCTGCGCCGACGAAATGCACTCGTCGGCCGTGCCGCCGCTCTCGGCACCACAAAACTCGGCGCCTTGCCCGCTACCGCCGCCGCAACCTGGCGTCGCCACACCGTGAGCAGTCCGCGGGCGGCGCCATTGCGCCGCGCCACCTCGGAGATGTTCACACCTTCCTCAAAGCTTTCCGCCACGATCCGGGCGTTCTCCTCGCCTCTCCATCGTCGCCGGCGCTGGGTGCAGATCTCACGCCGGTCACCGTATTCTATGGGATCGAGAAGGAGACCCGCGGCCGCAGCGCGGAGGAGCTTCGCCTCGTGCGACAGCAGAAGAGACGACCACTGGCCGATGCCTTCGAGGTTTGGCTTCGCGCCAAGTTAGCTCTCATCAGATCAAGCTCGTCGAGGCGATCCGTTACGCCCTCTCGCGTTGGAAAGGCCTAACGCTCTTCATCGATGACGGCCGCATCGAACTCGACAACAATACCATCGAACGATCAATCCGTGGTATCAAGATCAGTCGCAAGAACGCGTTGTTTGCCGGATCCGACGGCGGTGCCGAATACTGTCGTCGCGTCTCTGGTCGAGACTTGCAAACGCCGTCGATCCGCTCGCCTATCTCACCGACGTCCTGACCAGGATCGTCAAAACGGGCATCCAAACCGCGACATCGATCAGCTGCCGGCCTTGGCCTACCGCGCTCAAGCCCGTGGCCAGAGAACGTGCTTATGGTTGCGCCAACGCGGTTTTGCAGCAAAATCGGCGGTCGATTGCCGATCGAACGATGGGGCCGCTCTGGAAGCACCGTTGAGACCTCGATGAACACATCGCCAGTCGGCCGCGAGAAGTCCAACGCGACGCCGCGCTGGTAGGCTCACGACACGAACTCGCTTCCTTGGTCGACGCGACCGGGAAGCCCACCTCTTTGTGGGCCCTTTCCAGTGCCGCCACGACGTCGGCGCCGCGGAAGGTGAACCTGGCTGCGGTGCCGACGAGATGACGAGATCGCTAGCGGCCGTCTTCAAAGTTGACCAAGGAGGACCCTGGGCCGGAAAACGCCGGCAGAGGCACTTGACGAGTTGCTGCCAAGAGTGAACACAGTCGGTGTTGTGGCGGCCGATTGAATTCGCCCCGTACACCGCGATCGGAACGATGAATCAAGCCGCTCGGCCGCACCTTGCATCGCCAACGCGAACGAGCGAGTTTCCGCATCGACCAGCCGACATGTTGCGCTGCTTCGATGATGGAATTGCGATGGCCAAGACCGGCTCGCGAACTTGCCAAACATTATCGCGACACCACCAACACATAACCCGAATACTGGATCGGGTCTGAACCAAACGCCTCCGACGGGCATGCCGAAGGCGTGGAGGTCAAACGTAGATCTAGAGATCACCCCCTTATACATCCTTTAGCGGTTTACCTAGGTGTCACCAGTTGCGCTGAGCGGAGAGCAGCATCGTGAGGCTGTTTTGGTTCCTTAGCTCGTATGCAGCACCCGGCTTTGCGATGCTCGACTGCACCGGTAACGTCACGGTGCTCCCGCTCGCGTACTTCTGGTCCAGCATCGTGTAATTTAGTTCGCCCAAGAAGGTCAGGCCCTTGACCGGTGTCCAGGAGGTATATGTACCAACGCTCGCATAGTTGAAGTCGGGGTTACAGCCGGCAAACCCGCTCGACAATGCGAGTCCTGTGACCACCGCATTACAGATGTAGCCCTTGGCTGTGCCGTTATAACGCACAGCGCCCCACCCGCCGTAGATGGCGGTGGCCCAGTGCGGATCCCAGTTATGGGTGTAGCCGCCGTTAAAGCCGAAGGTGGTAGTCAACTCCTGGCCGGAGCCAGTCACGAACACCGAGTCAGAAAGCCCCGCAAGTCCGATACTCTGGTAAACACCTGCCAAAGTAGTACCGCCGTACATTGCGAAGGTGCTGGACTCATAACTATGGAAGTTATAGCGGCTTGCTCCTTTCGTATACACGCCCGCCATGTTGATCGTGTCACCCGGGCCGGTCGGGATATTCTTGATAGACAACGCCAACTGACTAGCCCAGCCCCACTTGTCCTCCGGATGGCCGGTAACCTCGGTTGCACCATAATAGGCCGCATGGTTGTCGTGGGCAGCAACCGACGCTTGGAAGAGACCCCAGGACTGGTCAACACGAAGCATGGCGACGAGGTCTGGAGCGCGCGTTGCGCCAATGTCATTGGCGCCATACGATCCAGCGGCGAGACTTGCGGGTGTCACAGCGCTCACGTTCCAGACGTTGCTTGTGTAGTTAACGACTTGATCTTGGGCCGAAAAGGAGGCCGTGATGCCATGGCCGAAATCAGCGGTATAGGTGAATTGGTTCGGAGGCTCCCAGCCGCCGCTTCCCGGCAGGTCGTACCAGTTGGCTGGATAGTCGGCCCAAGGAGGAGAGAACTGCGATTGCGCCTTACCAATTGTGAAACCAGCGAACTGTATGAATGCGTAGGACACAGCGAGTGTACCGCCAGCGACTGCGCCCGGATTGGCGTTGTTCGGCGCAGAGATGCCGCCGATCGACTGGTAAACGGTCGATCCGTTTCCTTGCCCGCTGTAGCCCCCCGTAGTCCATCGCATCGCGCCTGCAAAGAAGGTGCGCAGCAGACCATATTCAGTGGCGGTGCGCGTATCGATGTTTAGAAGCCCCTGAGATCGCATCGTATAGCTGTTGCTTAGTCGGTTTTGTGCGCCACCCAAGCCACTGTCTGCCGTGCCAGCGGCATAATTCGACCGCAACCCGGTCCATACCCGCAGATAACCACCAAGCTTGATGCAAGTTTCAGTGCCCGGGATATAGTAGAATCCGGCACCATAGAGAGGGCAGACCTTTGCGTACTCGACCGGCTTCGCCTTCATCGGAAGATCGGCAGCCTGCGCCCCAGCTGCTGCAAACATTCCTGCAGAGCTGATAAGACTCTTTGTCAGCTTCATTATGAACCTCCAAGTTGGAATATTTTCCGTCCTTCAAAGATCCGCCGCGACCAGCCTCGCTTACGGCAGGTGTTTGACGGACTCTGAGGCGTCTCCTGGCGCCCGGCTAATTTTTAATTACATCGATCAATTGCTTCAATTAATTAATTGCGAGGGATCGTTTTTCGCCAAAAGTGTCACAATTGAGCAACATTTGGACCTAAATCGCCGTGGAAGACGCGTTTCGTCGGTCAGGCTACCGTTCGGCCGAAACTGTTTGGCCTTAGTTTAGCGGGTCAAAGCGCAGCTGCGTTAGTTGGAAAGCTAATTTTGTCCTGGCGCCACCCCTGAGAAGGTTTGCAAAGCAAAGAGATCTGCCATCTAGCTAAGGAAAAAGCACCCGGCTGCTCCTGCCTGAGACGGAAAAACCCACATGGCCCAAAAAGAACGAGCTAATAGAGCCCTTACGGACTTCATCTGGAACATTGTCGAGATTCACTCCCAACTGGAGGCAATACATAAAAGTTGGGCCGAGATGTTAGGAATAACCGAACCACAGTGGCTAATACTGATGGCCATCGACGAGCTCGACCAAGGTCGCGGCGTCTCGGGAATTGCGGTTGCGAATAAACTGCGAATTCACCCCGCCTTTGTCACCAACCAAACAAAAAAACTCGAAAATATGGAGTTCCTAGCTCGCGAAACATCGCCTGATGACGGAAGGTTCCTACAGATCTCGCTGACTCAAAAGGCGCGTGCGGAAATCACTAAGCTGTCAAACAAAAGAGAAGCCCTTCACTCGACGATGTTCGGCGAACTCGATGATGCGTCGCTTGACTACGTCAACAAACGGCTAACTTTGATTGCCCGGAATAGCCGACTAGCATCTCAAAAGCTCGATATAGGCCTATTGTAGGCACGAACCGCACAGCTGCGACCATTATCCGAATGGCACAAATCCCAAGCCGCAATTGCTCGCGAACGATACGGCGCTGTTACGTGTGAGCCGGAAAGCCTGCATCGAGCCGGATTCTAACTGCATCTGAAGGAACGCAATGGCAGCTCAAATGGCGCGTCGGTGAAGGTGGCCTCTGCCTTAACCGACTTCGGTATCGAAACCTGATCATGCTCGCCGTGTAAGAAGAAAACAACTTGGCTCAAGCAAATGGCAGCCTGAATAATCCAATCAGGCCGCGCCTTCCACCCGATGCGTAGCAAATGGCCCTCGTCAAGGCTTCTCAGAGAAATCGTCGTTTTCGATCTGGCACTAAGTAATTTATATTCTGCCGTAGATCGTGTCCCCGAGCTTGGTGTAACTGGCGGTGGGACACCGCGTTCGCCGGCAAGAGCCGGACTGGTCAGCTGGCG
>NZ_JAQOSR010000027.1:0-61826 GCF_046718885.1 Bradyrhizobium sp. UFLA01-814
GCTCTCCCTCGAATCTTTGCAAATCCGATGGAATCACACCCCACTGAGATCACTCACCCATTTTTCAGTCAGGCTCTCAGGATGACGGGTTTCGACAGGGCGTAGGCTCATGTTGAACCGGCGCGCGATGTCACCTCCAGCGTCGTCCTGGCTTTCGCCAGGACGACAGCGGAGTGTGGGGTTTAATACGAATCCTTGGCGTCGGCCTCTTCACTGGTTTGCACCAGCTCGAGGCTGCTCTCGACCTTGCCGAGCAGGCGGCCGAGGTCGCGGCGTTCCTGTGCGGAGAGGCAGGACAGGATGTCCTGTTCCTTGCGCAGCAGGCGCGGGATCAGCTCCTCATAGAGCGCCTGGCCCGCTTTGGTCAGTCGCAGACGGAATTCGCGGCGGTCGTCGGCGTTCTCGACGCGCTCGACGATCTCGCGCTCCATCAGCGCCGACACCGCGCGGCTGATGGTGGATTTATGGGTGCGTGTGCAGTGCGCGATATACTGCGCGCTGCAGGGATCGCTGCGGAAGCCGAGCGTTGCGAGCACGCGCCACTCCGGAATGTCGAGGCCGTAGCGCGCCTGATACTCGCTCGACAGGGCCGAGGACACCTCGGCCGCCAGCCGGTTCAGGCGGAACGGCATGAAATGGAAGAGATCGAGGCGCTTCTTCGTCGGCGCGATCGTGTCGCGCACCTCCGCTTCCACGGCACTGCGCGGGCGGGCTGGAGGCTGGCTTGCAGAGGTCCGTGCCAAAAATCCCTCCAATTTGAGTTGACGGCAGCCCCGACTGGGGGTTTAAGATAGTTGCAAGTGAGACTAATTTAGCAAGGTCGCGGCCGGCTCGCAAGGTCCTGGTCGCAAGCAGTCACACAAGACCGCAGCCCAAGCCACAGATTAAAGGCCGGCGGCGCAAGGGAAACATCCAGGGTCACGCAATGGCACACGCCAACACGGCACAGGCCAAAACCCAGTTCGGCTATCGCCGTCATCCCGACCAGGAGCGCTCGGGCGCCAACGTCGCGGAGCATCCCGTCGTCGTGGTCGGCGCCGGGCCGGTGGGATTGTCGCTCGCGATCGATCTCGCGCAGCGCGGCCAGCGCGTGGTGCTGCTCGACGATGCCGACCGGATCGGCGAAGGCTCGCGCGCGATCTGCTTCTCGAAGCGCTCGCTGGAGTTCTGGGATCGCCTCGGCGTCGGCGACCGCATGGTCGAGAAAGGCGTGGTGTGGAGCGTCGGCAAAATCTTCCACGGCGCCTCGCAGCTCTACCAGTTCAATTTGCTTCCCGAGGAAGGCCACAAGCGGCCCGCCTTCATCAACCTGCAGCAGTTCTACGCCGAGGCCTATCTGGTCGACCGGGTCGGGCAACTGCCTGAAATCGACCTGCGCTGGCGCAACAAGGTGATCGCGCTGGAGAGCCGCAACGACCGCGTTGCGCTGACCATCGCAACTCCCGATGGCTCCTACCAGGTGCACGCGGCCTTCGTCGTCGCCTGCGATGGCGCCCGCTCGTCGCTGCGACAGATGGTCGGCGCGGAGTTCGCAGGCCAGGTGTTCGAGGACCAGTTCCTGATCGCCGACGTCAAGATGACGGCGGCGTTCCCGACCGAGCGCTGGTTCTGGTTCGATCCGCCGTTCCATGCCGGACGCTCGGCGCTGCTGCACAAGCAGCCGGACGACATCTGGCGGATCGATCTGCAGCTCAACCCGGACGCCGATCCGGTGGCCGAGAAGCAACCCGAGAATGTCCGGCCGCGGATCGAGCGCATGCTCGGCCACGACAAGTTCGAGTTCGAATGGATCTCGCTCTACAAGTTCCAGTGCCGCCGGATGGCCAAGTTCATCCACGGCCGGGTGATCTTTGCCGGGGATTCCGCCCACCAGGTCTCGCCGTTCGGCGCGCGCGGTGCCAATTCCGGGCTCGAGGACGCCGAGAATCTGGCGTGGAAGCTCGACCGCGTGCTGCGCCGGCTGTCGCCGGAGGGCTTGCTGGAGAGCTATCACATCGAGCGCAGCGCGGCGGCGGACGAGAACATCCGCGAGTCCACTCGCTCGACCGACTTCATGGCGCCGGTGACGAAACAGGAAGCGCGGCTGCGCCAAGCCGTGCTGTCGCTCGCCAAGGATACCGAGTTCGGCAAGCGCATGGTCAATGGCGGGCGGCTCTCGGTGCCGTCGGTCTACGACACGCCGCTGTCGAGCGGCGATCGCGACGATTGGCGCGGCGGCCCGCGGCCGGGCGCCTCGATGCCGGATGCGCCGGTGACGGAGCAGGGCGGCGGTTCCACCTACCTGACCGATGTTTTCATCAGACAGGGAACGCGCTTCACGCTGCTGGAGTTTGGCAATGGCGCTGCGGTCGATGTCCCCGACGGCGTCGGCAGCATCCGGATCGGCGGCGAGGATGGGCTGGTCGACGCGCAGGGCCTTGCCGGCAAGCGCTACGACGCCGAGCCCGGCACCGCCTATCTGCTGCGGCCGGACGGCTATGTCGCGGCCCGCTTCCGCAACGCGGCGCGGCCGGCGCTTGATGCGGCGCTGGCGCGCGCCGCCGGCCTGAACTGAGGAGCAGTCATGGCGCTGTCGACCGGTTCGAACTTCGCAAAGCCCGATGACGCCTTCCGCGCCATCGTCGAGGCGCATCGCGGCCTCACCGAGGCGCAGAGCGCCGATCTCGATGCCGCGCTGGTCCTGGTGCTCGCCAACCATATCGGCGATCTCGACGTGCTGCGCGAGGCGATCGCGCTGGCGAAGCGGCGGATGCCGGACGCCAGCCAGCAGCAACAGCAGCAACAGCAACAACAATAGCACTGAGCAAACGGACAGGATTGAACCGATGGCCAAAGGTTTCGCATCGACCACGGATCTCGCGGAGAAGAAGGTCACCTTCTCGGAGATCGGCACCGATCTCTACGCCTTCACCGCCGAGGGCGATCCCAACACCGCCGTGATCGTCGGCGACGACGGCTGCCTGGTGTTCGACGCGCAGGCGACGCCGGCGATGGCGAACAAGGTGATCGAGCGGGTCAAGACCGTCACCGACAAGCCGATCAAATATGTCGTGCTGTCGCATTATCACGCGGTGCGGGTGCTCGGCGCCTCCGCCTATCACGCGCAGGGCATCGTGGCCTCGCAGGAAACCTATCGCCTGATCGAGGAGCGCGGCCAGCAAGATTGGGATTCCGAATATGGCCGCTTCCCGCGGCTGTTCCAGGATGCCGCGAGCATTCCCGGCCTGACCTGGCCGACGCTGACCTTCGAAGGCGAGATGTCGATCTATCTCGGCAAGCGCGAGGTGCGGCTGATGCAGCTCGGCGCCGGCCATACCTCGGGCGACATCGTCGCCTGGGTGCCGGATGCCGAGGTGATGTTCTCGGGCGATCTGATCGAATATCACTCGGCCTGCTATTGCGGCGATGCGCATCTGCGCGAATGGCCGACGACCTTGAACGAGATCCGCGCCTTCAATCCGAAGGCGATCGCGCCGGGCCGCGGCGATGCGCTGAAGGGCCTCGCCACCGGCCGCGATGCGATCGCGATGACCCGCGATTTCGTCACCACGCTCTACGGCGCCGCCGAATCGTCCGTCGCCAAGGGCCGCAGCCTGAAGGAATCGATGGCGGCGACGCGCGAGGTGATGGATCCGAAGTTCTCGAAGTTTGCGATCTACGAGCACTGCCTGCCGTTCAACGTTTCGCGTGCCTATGACGAGGCGTCCGGGATCGACGATCCCGTGATCTGGACCGACAAGCGCGACCAGGAAATGTGGGCCGCCCTGCAAGGAGGATAGTGATGAACATCAATACCTCGCCTGATCAGATCGTTCGCAGCTCAGGGCAAGTCACCCCGGGCTACATGTCCGGCTTCGGCAACAGCTTCGAGACCGAGGCCTTGCCCGGCGCACTGCCGATGGGGCGCAACTCGCCGCAGCGCTGCGCCTACGGGCTCTATGCCGAGCAATTGTCCGGCTCGCCGTTCACGGCGCCGCGCGGCACCAATGAGCGCTCCTGGCTGTATCGCATCCGCCCGTCGGTGCGGCATTCCGGCCGTTTCGCCAAGGCCGATGCCGGGCTGTGGCGCACCGCGCCGTGCCACGAATACGACATGCCGATCGCACAGCTGCGCTGGGACCCCGCGCCGATCCCGAAGGAGGACATGACCTTCCTGCAGGGCGTGCAGACCATGACCACGGCGGGCGATGCCAACACCCAGGCCGGCATGGCAGCACACATCTATCTCATCACCAAATCGATGGTCGATCAGCATTTCTACAATGCCGATGGCGAGATGATGTTCGTGCTGCAGCAGGGCAATCTGCGCCTCGTCACCGAGTTCGGCCGCATCGACGCCGAGCCGGGCGAGATCGTGGTGATCCCGCGCGGCGTCAAATTCCGCGTCGAGATTCCGTCGGGACCTGCGCGCGGCTATCTTTGCGAAAATTACGGCGGCGCGTTCACGCTGCCGGAGCGCGGCCCGATCGGCGCCAATTGCCTCGCCAATTCGCGCGACTTCCTGACGCCGGTGGCTAGCTACGAGGACAAGGACACGCCGACCGAGCTCTACGTCAAGTGGGGCGGCTCGCTGTTCAAGACCACGCTGCCGCATTCGCCGATCGACGTGGTCGCCTGGCACGGCAATTACGCGCCCTACAAATACGATCTGCGCACCTTCTCGCCGGTCGGCGCGATCGCCTTCGATCATCCCGATCCTTCGATCTTCACGGTGCTGACCTCGCCGTCGGAGACCGCGGGCACCGCGAATATCGACTTCGTGATCTTCCCGGAGCGCTGGATGGTGGCCGACAACACCTTCCGTCCGCCGTGGTACCACATGAACATCATGTCCGAGTTCATGGGGCTGATCTACGGCGTCTACGACGCCAAGCCGCAGGGCTTTGTGCCCGGCGGCATCAGCTTGCACAATTGCATGCTGCCGCACGGCCCCGACCGTGAAGCCTTCGAGCACGCCAGCAACAGCGAGCTTAAGCCGGTGAAGCTGACCGGCACGATGGCCTTCATGTTCGAGACCCGCTTTCCGCAGCGCGTGACCGAACATGCGGCGACGTCGTCGACGCTGCAGGACGATTACTCGGATTGCTGGAAGGGCCTGGAGAAGAAGTTCGACCCGAACAAGCCGTGAGTTGTATTGCACGTCATCGCCGGGCTTGACCCGGCGATCCATCGCGCTTTCCGAAGATGGATGCCAGGGTCAAGCCCGGGCATGACGGCTTCTTGATTGGAGAGACCATGCCCCACCCCAACGACCCAAAACTCCGCTCCTTCATCGACGTCGCACCCACCTGCGACTTCCCGATCCAGAACCTGCCCTATGGCGTGTTCTCGTCGAAGGATGGTCTTGCGCCGCGCGTCGGCGTTGCGATCGGCGATTATGTGCTCGACCTCTGGGAGCTCGAGCAGGACTCGCGGCTCGATGTCGGGCCGCTCGGCGTGTTCTCGCAGCCGTCGCTCAACGCCTTCATGGCGCTCGGGCCGAAAGTGTGGTCGGCGACGCGGGCACGGATCAGCGAGCTGCTGCGCTCGGATCATCCGGAGCTGCGCGACAACAGGGAATTGTGGGCGCGGGCGCTGGTGCCGATGGCTGACGTCAGGCTGTACATGCCGTTTGCGGTCTCGGGCTACACCGATTTCTATTCGTCGAAGGAGCACGCCACCAATGTCGGCGTCATGTTCCGCGGCAAGGACAATGCGCTGCAGCCGAACTGGCTGCATATGCCGATCGGCTATAACGGCCGCGCCTCGACCGTTGTGGTTGGCGGCACCAAGGTGCGGCGTCCGCGCGGCCAGCTGAAGCCGCCGACTGCTGAGGTGCCGAGCTTCGGGGCCTGCAAGCGGCTCGACTTCGAGCTCGAGATGGGCGTGGTCGTCGGCCAGGCCTCGCCAATGGGCGAAATGCTCACGGAGAAGCAGGCCGAGGAGATGATCTTCGGCTTCGTCATCCTCAACGACTGGAGCGCGCGCGACATCCAGCAGTGGGAGTATGTGCCGCTCGGCCCGTTCCAGGCCAAGGCGTTCGCGACCTCGATCAGCCCGTGGGTGGTGACGCGCGAGGCACTGGAGCCGTTCCGCGTGCAAGGCCCGGCGCAGCAGCCCGAGCCGCTGGCGTACCTCAAGCAGACCCAGCCGAACAACTACGACCTGCAGCTCGACGTCGCGCTGCGCACCGGCGCGATGAACGAGGCGAAGACGATCTGCAGCACCAACTTCAAATACATGTACTGGTCGTCGGTGCAGCAGCTCGTGCACCACGCTTCCAGCGGCTGCGCGATGAATGTCGGCGATCTCCTGGGCAGCGGCACGATCTCCGGCCCCGAAAAGCATCAGCGTGGCAGTCTCCTGGAAATCAGCTGGAACGGCACCGAGCCGGTCGAGCTCGCCAGCGGCGTCACGCGCTCGTTCCTTGAAAACGGCGATTCACTGGTGATGCGCGGCTGGTGCCAGGGCGACGGCTATCGTGTCGGCTTCGGCGAGGTCGAAGGCACGATCGTCGCGGCGGAGTAGCTCTCCGCGTATTCCGCGGCTTCACCTCCCCTTGAAAAAGGGGAGGTCGGTTGCGCAGCAAACCGGGTGGGGATCCGCTCTCTCCGCGAACGCCGGCGCCCGCGGCTGACCCCCATCCCACCTTCCCCCTTTCAGGGGGAAGGAGCCCGACAGCGGGGCCGTCATTGCGAGGAGCGAAGCGACGAAGCAATCCATCCATCCGCGTCATGGAGAGAATGGATTGCTTCGCTTCGCTCGCAATGACGAGTGAGTCTCACCGCTCCTCGGGCCTGACATCCTTCAGCCGCGCGGTATTCGCCGCGACGTCCTCGAGGCTGTACTTCAGATGCACCCGCTTGTCCGACGGCGGCTGGTTCACGGTGCAGACGCCCGGCCGCCACGGCTTGGCCGGGCGGATCGGCCGCGGCGCAAAACCGCCGCCGCAGTTCGGGCAGACATTGCCGAGCTTGGTCTCGGCGCAATCCGCACAGAACGTGCATTCATAGGAGCAGATCCGCGCGTCGGTTGCGCTGGGTGGCAGGTCCTTGTCGCAATATTCGCAGTTCGGTCGCAGCTGCAGCGCCATGGTTCGTCTCTCTTGCCGTTGCCGGAATGATCGCAAGCCAAGCCGCAAAAGCGAATGGCGGATTTCCCTCGATTTGAGCCATCACGCCTGTAGCGACTTCAGCGGCAGCCTGGTGCTCTCCTTCAGGCGGTCGAGCACGATCGACGAGCGCACGTGGGCCACGCTCTGGTGCGGCATCAGCACGTTGTTGACGATGTCGGACAGGCTCTTGAGGTCGCGCAGCATCACCTTGAGCACGTAGTCGGCATCCCCGGTCAGTGCGTAGGCTTCCTGGATGTCGTCGACGCGGTTGACCAGCTCGCGAAACCGCTTGGCGTTGTCGGGCGAGTGGGTCGCCAGCGTGATGTGGATGAAGGCGGTCAGGCCGAAGCCGAGCGCCTCGCCGGCGAGCTCGGCGTGGTAGCCGGCGATGACCTTCTCCTCCTCCAGCCGCATCCGTCGCCGCGAGCATTGCGATGCCGACAGCCCGACGAGATCGGCCAGCTGCTGGTTGGTCAGCCGGCCGTCGTCCTGCAGCGCGGCGAGCATTTTCAGGTCGAAGGCATCGACTTCTGGCATGCGCATAATGTCCATTTTATGCACGGATCGTGCGCGAGAATAACAAAATGGGGCCTATTTTGCACGCACATTGCGGAGCAAGTGACGGAAATTGATCTCCAGACAAACTGGGGAGTTACCGCCATGGGTCCGTTTCCGCACGATGCACCGCCGGCCGAGATCAGCACCGAGAACCCGATGGGCACCGACGGCTTCGAGTTCGTCGAATACGCCCACCCGAATCCGGCGGAGCTGCACGCGCTTTTCAAGCTGATGGGCTTTGTCGCGGTTGCCCGCCACCGGACCAAGGCAATCACGGTCTATCGCCAGGGCGACATCAACTATCTCGTCAATGAGCAGCCGGGTAGCCACGGCTTCAACTTCGTCGCCGCGCACGGCCCCTGCGCGCCGTCGATGGCGTTCCGCGTCGTCGACGCGAAGCATGCCTATGAGCGCGCGATCGCGCTCGGCGCCGAGCCGGCGGATGTCGCGTCCAAAGCCAAGGCGCTCGATGTGCCCGCGATCAAGGGCATCGGCGGCAGCCTGCTCTATTTCGTCGACCGCTACGGCGCCAAGGGTTCGGCCTATGATGCCGAGTTCGAGTGGCTCGGCGCGGCCAACCCGCGCCCCGCGGGCTCGGGCCTGTATTACGTCGATCACCTTACCCACAACGTCCATCGCGGCCGCATGGATGTCTGGACCGGCTTCTATGCAAAGCTGTTCAACTTTCGCCAGATCCGCTTCTTCGACATCGAGGGCCGGGCGTCCGGCCTGTTCTCCCGCGCGCTGACCAGCCCGGACGGCAAGATCCGGATCCCGATCAATGAGGACGCCGGCGATTCCGGTCAGATCGAGGAATATCTCAACGTCTATCGCGGCGAGGGCATCCAGCACATCGCCTGCGGCGCGCGCGACATCCACGCGACCGTCGAGAGGTTGCGCGCCGACGGCCTGCCGTTCATGCCGTCGCCGCCCGACACTTATTTCGAGCGGATCGACGCTCGCCTGCCCAAGCATGGCGAGGACGTCGCGCGGCTCAAGACCAACGGCATCCTGATCGACGGCGAGGGCGTGGTCGACGGCGATCAGACCAAGGTGCTGCTGCAGATCTTCTCGGCCAACGCGATCGGGCCGATCTTCTTCGAGTTCATCCAGCGCAAGGGCGACGACGGCTTCGGCGAAGGCAACTTCAAGGCGCTGTTCGAATCGATCGAGGAAGACCAGATCCGCCGCGGTGTGCTGAAGGTCGATCACGCGGCGTGAGCAGCGCATAGCGCGCCACGCCAGCGCACAGCAAAAGGTGTCGTCCCTGCGAAAGCAGGGACCCATACCGCGGAATCTATCGAGTGTGCCGGGTCGTAGTCCCGCGGAAATAGCCGCGCGCCACAACCGCGTCTCGTGGTTATGGGTCCCGGCTCGCGCTTCGCTTGGCCGGGACGACAACGAGATTTACTTCGCTGATTTCCAAGCCGCCATCACATCGCCAATGCTCGCCAGCTCCGGCTCGCGGATTGCCGATGGCGTACGCGAGAAGCGTGGCGCGGGGGCGGGCTGGGTGACGCCGTGGCGTTCGACGAACACCTGGCGCGCCGCCATGTGCGGATGCTTCGGGGCTTCCTCCATGGTCAGGATCGGCGCGAAGCAGATGTCGGTGCCTTCCATGATCGTGCACCAGTCCGCGCGCGATTTGCTCTTGAATACCTTCTCCAGCTTCTCCTTCAGCGCCGGCCAGGCCTTGCGGTCCATCTGCGCGTCGAAATCGGCGTCGGTCAGGTCGGCATGCTTGCGCAGCAGCGCGTAGAACTGCGGCTCGATCGAGCCGATCGAGATGAAGTTGCCGCAGGAGCATTCGTAGACGCCGTAGAAATGCGCGCCGCCGTCCAGGAAATTCTGGTCGCGACCACCGCTCCAGCGGCCCTGCGCGGCCATGTCGTAGAACATCGACATCAGCGAGGCCGCGCCGTCGCACATCGCGGTATCGACCACCTGGCCCTTGCCGGACTTCTGCGCTTCCAAGAGCGCCGCGAGCACGCCGACCACGAGGTAGAGCGCGCCGCCGCCGAAATCGCCGACCAGGTTGAGCGGCGGCACCGGCTTCTCCTTGGTGCCGATCGCAGCCAGCGCGCCCGTGATCGAGATGTAGTTGATGTCATGGCCGGCGACATTCGCCAGCGGGCCCTCCTGGCCCCAGCCGGTCATGCGGCCATAGACCAGTTTTGGATTGCGCGCGAGCACGACATCAGGGCCGAGGCCGAGGCGCTCCATCACACCGGGCCGAAAGCCTTCGATCAGCGCGTCGGCATGGCCGAGCAGGTCGAGCGCTTCGGCGACGGCCGCCTTGTTCTTGAGGTCGAGCTCGATGACCTTGCGGCCGCGGGTTGCAACCGCCTTCAGATTCTTGCCGGCACCGACCCGATCGAGCGTGATGACCTCGGCGCCCATGTCGGCAAGCAGCATGCAGGCGAACGGGCCGGGGCCGATGCCGGCGAATTCGACGATCCGGAAGCCGGCGAGCGGGCCCGAGGTGCGGGCAGCGGTCTGGGAGGCAGGTTTATCGAGCACGTTGTTCTTCCGTTGGTTGCGGGGCGCTAGGCGGCTGAGATGTCGCGGCTGGCTTGGTTGCCGAACTTCATGCGTTCTCCCAGCCGTCCGTGAGACGGTATTTTTAATTAGCTGATTAGCTAAATTGTCTCGCCTAATGCGGGATGTGGCAAGCACCTTTTGTCCTGTGCCGCCGGTAAAAACGAGAACGGCGCGCATCGCTGCGCGCCGTTGCAGAGTTGTGTTTAGGCGCTATCAGCCCGCGGCGGCGACCGCCCGCTGTGCCATCACCTTCACCAAATTGGCGCGGTAATCCGCCGAGCCGTGGATGTCGGCGAGCAGGCCGCTCGCCGGGATCGTGACGCTGTCGAGCGCCGAGGCGGCCCAGTTCGCCTTCAGCGCCTGCTCGATCGGCGCGACCCGCATGACGCCGCTCTGCGACGCACCGGTTGCCGCCGCGCGGACGTCACCAGCTTTGGTCCTGGCGACGAACACGCCGGTCAGGGCAAAACGCGAGGCGGGATTGGGAAACTTGGCGTAGCCCGCCTTGGCCGGGACCGGGAACGATACCGCGGTGATGATCTCGCCATCCTCGAGCGCCGTCGTGAACAGGCCCTTGAAGTAGTCCTCCGCCGCGATCGACCGCTTGTTGGTCTTGATCGTCGCGCCCAGCGCCAGCACCGCCGCCGGATAATCCGCCGCCGGATCGTTGTTGGCGAGCGAGCCGCCGATGGTGCCGCGATAGCGCACGGCGGGATCGCCGATCATCGACGCCAGATTGGCGAGCGCGGGGATCGCCTTCTGCACGGCGTCGCTTTGCGCCACATCGTAATGCGGCGTCGCGGCCTTGATGGTGACCGTGTCGGCGGAGACCTCGATGCCGATCATCTCCTGCACCTTGGAGAGGTCGATCAAGTCGGAAGGCGCGGCAAGACGCTGCTTCATCACCGGAAGCAGAGTTTGTCCGCCGGCGAGGAATCTTGATTCCGCGCCTTTGGCGAAGGTTGCGGCGGCGTCAGCGACCGAGGAAGCGCGATGATAATTTGTCTCGTACATGGCTCTTCCTCCCTCAACCGTGAATGGCGTGCCAGACGCGATCGGGCGTCGCCGGCATTTCCAGCTTGTTGTTGCCGATGGCGTCCGTGATCGCGTTGATCACGGCAGCAGAGGCGCCGATCGCGCCGGCTTCGCCGCAGCCCTTGACGCCGAGCGGGTTGCCCGGACACAGCGTCGTGGTGTGGGAGAGCTGGAACGAGGGCAGGTCGTCCGCGCGCGGCATGGTGTAGTCCATGAACGACGCGGTCATGAGCTGACCGGTGCCGTCATAGACCACGCCTTCGAGCAGTGCCTGGCCGATGCCCTGCGCAAGACCGCCATGGACCTGGCCTTCGACGATCATCGGGTTGATCAACCGGCCGAAATCGTCGGCCGCCACGAAGTCGACAAAGGAGGTCTTGCCGGTGCTCGGATCGACCTCGAGCTCGCAAATATAGGCGCCGGCCGGGAAGGTGAAGTTGGTCGGGTCGTAGAACGCCGTCTCCTTCAGGCCGGGCTCCATGCCGTCGGGCAAATTGTGCGCGGTGTAGGCGGCGAGCGCGACCATCGGCAGCGCGATCGACTTGTCGGTGCCGGTGACCTTGAACTCGCCGTTCTCGATCACGATGTCGCTCTCGGACGCCTCGAGCGCATGCGCCGCGATCTTCTTGGCCTTGGCCTCGACCTTCTCCATCGCCTTCACGATCGCCGTACCGCCGACCGCGAGCGAGCGCGAGCCGTAGGTGCCCATGCCGAACTGCACCTTGTCGGTGTCGCCATGGACGATCGAGACCTGGCTGATCGGCACGCCGAGCCGCTCTGCGATGATCTGGCAGAACGTCGTTTCGTGGCCCTGGCCGTGGCTGTGCGAACCGGTGAGCACCTCGATGGTGCCGACCGGGTTGACGCGGATCTCAGCCGACTCCCACAGGCCGACGCCGGCGCCGAGACTGCCGACCGCCTTCGACGGCGCGATGCCGCAGGCCTCGATGTAGCAGGAGATGCCGATGCCGCGCAGCTTGCCGTCGGCTTTCGCCTTGGCCTTGCGGGCCGGGAAGCCGGCATAGTCGATCGCCTTCATCGCGGCATCGATCGAGGCGTGGAAGTCGCCGATGTCATAGGCCATGATCACAGGCGTCTGATACGGGAACTGGGTGATGAAGTTCTTCTTGCGCAGCTCGGTCGGATCGACCTTCAACTGCCGTGCCGCCGTCTCCATCATGCGCTCGATCAGATAGCTCGCCTCGGGACGGCCGGCGCCGCGGTAGGCGTCGACCGGCGTGGTGTTGGTGTAGACGCCGATCACCTCGGCATAGATCGCCGGAATCACGTACTGGCCCGACAGCAGCGTCGCGTAGAGATAGGTCGGCACCGCCGAGGAGAACAGCGACATATAGGCGCCGAAATTGGCGTGGGTCTTCACCCGCAGGCCGAGGATCTTGTTGTCCTTGTCGAACGCCAACTCCGCCTTCGAGACATGGTCGCGGCCATGCGCGTCGGTGAGGAAGGCTTCTGAACGGTCGCCGGTCCACTTCACCGGGCGACCCACCTTCTTCGAGGCCCACAGCGCCACCATCTCTTCGGGATAGATGTAGATCTTGGAGCCGAAGCCGCCGCCGACGTCGGGCGCGATCACGCGCAGCTTGTGCTCGGGCGCGATGTTGTAGAACGCCGACAGCACGAGGCGGGCGACGTGCGGGTTCTGCGACGTCGTGTAGAGCGTGTAGTGCTCTTCGGCCTGGTCGTAATGCGCGATCGCCGCACGCGGCTCCATCGCGTTCGGCACCAGGCGGTTATTGGTGAGGTCGAGCGTCACCACATTGGCGGCCTTGCTGAACGCATCCTTGACCGCGGCTTCGTCGCCGAGATGCCAGTCATACACGATGTTGCCGGGGGCTTCGGGATGAAGCTGCGGCGCGCCCGGCTTGATTGCGGCCTTGATGTCGGCCGCTGCGGGAAGCTCTTCGTAATCGACGACGACCGCTTCGGCGGCGTCCCTGGCCTGGTTCTTGGTCTCGGCGATCACGACCGCAACCGCCTGCCCGACAAAGCGCACGGTCTCCGGCGCCATCGCCGGCCACGCGCCCATTTTCATCGGTGAGCCGTCCTTCGAGGTGATGGCCCAGCCGCAGATCAAATTGCCGACCTTGTCGTCGACGATCTGCTGTCCCGTCAGCACTGCGATCACGCCGGGCATCTTCATGGCCTCGGCGGAATCGATGCCCTTGACCTTGGCATGTGCATGCGGGCTGCGAATGAAGTGAGCGTAGCTCATGCCGACCATTTTGACGTCGTCGACGTAACGTCCTTGTCCGGTGATAAACCGGCGATCTTCCTTGCGCACGACACGTGCGCCAATTCCTTCAACACCCATTGTCTAGTCCTCCCGACCGGAGATTCGATTTGCCGCCGTTTCCATCGAGACCGGCGGTGGTGAGCTTGATCATGCGCGCTGCGTGGCGCGCTATTCGGCGGCCTGCGCAACCTTCATGCGGCCGGCAGCGTCGAGCACCGCCTTGACGATGTTGTGGTACCCGGTGCAGCGGCAGATGTTGCCTTCGAGCTCGTGGCGTACCGTTTCCTCGTCGAGCTTGCCGCCATGGCGGTGCACGATGTCGACCGCGGACATGATCATGCCGGGGGTGCAATAGCCGCACTGCAGGCCGTGATTATCGCGGAACGCCGCCTGCATCGGGTGCAGCTCGTCGCCCTTGGCGAGGCCTTCGATGGTGGTGACGTTGCAGCCCGCGGCCTGGCCGGCCAGCATGGTGCAGGATTTGACCGCCCGTCCATCGACATGGACGACGCAGGCGCCGCATTGGCTGGTATCGCAGCCGACATGGGTGCCAGTGAGGTTCAGGTTTTCGCGCAAGAGGTGCACGAGGAGGGTTCGGTCCTCAACGTCGACCGAGACCGCCTTGCCGTTTACCGTCAGTTTGACTGTAGACACGCGTCTCTCCCAATAGCTTCGTTATGGGCCCAGTAGACCACGCTTCATGTGGGTCGTAACCGCGATCAAAGTCGTAGTCGCGGCCCTGTCATGAAGGCGCCGGGCAGTGGCTCTGATCCTAGCAGGCAGCCGTTCAATGGGCAATTTGCAAGCTGCCGGCGGCGCACTCCGGCGCGACGAAATTGCCCGGCGGCGCAAGCGGTTTTCGGCAATCCGCTGGAGCCCGCGGCGCGCAAAAATCGTCGCCGCGATCGCTACTACCTTCCGCCTATAACGACGCAAAGGCGTTGCTGTCATTTTCATCGCCGACGCAGCGGCAGAAGATCGCTGGTTCATGAAATTCGGTAGCGATCCGCGCGCGCGATGCATCCATCGCGGCAACAAAACCATATTGGAGGAAGCCAATGAAGCTGAGGAGCGGGATTTTCTTTGCCGGCGTGTCGCTGGTCGCCATGGTGCTGGCAGGCATTGGTGCCTCGAAAGCGAATGATTCCGTCGTGAAGGCGGCGTCCGATCCGAACGGATGGGCAATCGCCGGCCACGACTACGGCAATACGCGCTTCAGCCCGTTGAAGCAGATCAACTCCGAGAACGCCGGCAAGCTGCAGCTGGTCTACTCGCTGTCGCTGGCTTCGCTCCGATCCAACGAATCGTCGCCGGTGGTGATCGGCAAGACGCTGTATGTGTCGACGTCGTGGGGTCCGAAATACGTCTATGCGATCGATGCCGCGACCGGCGCGCGCAAATGGACCTGGCAGCCCGACATTCCGGATGACGTGCTCCAATACGCCTGCTGCGACGTCAACAATCGTGGCGTGTCCTATGCCGACGGCAAGATCTTCGTCGGCCGGCTCGACGGCAAGCTGACCGCGCTCGACGCCGAGACCGGCAAGGAGCTCTGGACCTCGACGGTCGTCGACTACAAGCAGGGCTCGGTCATCACCTCGCCGCCGCTCATCGTCCGCGACAAGGTCATCACCGGCTTCGGCGGCGGCGAATATGGCGTCCGCGGCGCATTGCAGGCCTTTTCGCTCAAGGACGGCAAGCTGCTCTGGCAGACCCACACGGTGCCGGCACCGGGCGAGCCCGGCAGCGACACCTGGAAGGGCGACACCGGGCTGCATGGCGGCGGCGCTGCCTGGCTGGTCGGCTCCTACGATGCCAAGTCCGATACGGTCTACTGGGGTACCAGCAATCCGGGGCCGTGGAATACCGCGGTGCGCTCCACCGGCGACGGCAATTTCGGCAAGCTGACCAACCTCTACACGGCCTCGACGCTGGCGATCGATCCCAATACCGGCAAGATCAAGTGGCACATCCAGGGCACGCCGGCCGACGCATGGGACTATGACGGCGTCAACGAGCTGCTGCTCGCCGACCTCAAGATCAAGGGCGCCGAGACGCCCGTGCTGATGAAGGCGGACCGCAACGGCTTCTTCTTCGTGGCCAACCGCGAGACCGGCAAGGTGATCTCCGCGGAGAAATACGTCTTCGCCAACTGGGCCAAGAAGTGGGACATCAACACGATGCGGGCGGAAGAGGATCCGGACAAGCGTCCGGGCCCGGGCCATCCCGCCAAGGACATCTGCCCGAACCTGATCGGCGGCAAGAACTGGCAGCCGATGTCGTTCAACCCGCAGACCGGCCTCGTCTACATCCCGAGCAACAATGTCTGCATGGACTGGTCGGTCTCTGACGTGAACTACAAGCGCGGCGTGTTCTATCTCGGCGCCGAATTCCCGACCAAGCCGGGCCCCGGCGGCTTCCTCGGCGAACTCGTGGCCTGGGATCCGATCGCCAACAAGAAGGTGTGGAGCATCAAGGAAGACCTGCCCTTCAACGGCGGCACGCTGACGACCGGCGGCAATTTGGTGTTCTCCGGCAATCTGCACGGCGACTTCCGCGCCATCGATGCCAAGAACGGCAAGGTGCTGTGGAGCAAGAACCTCGGCAGCGGCATCGGCGCAGGTCCGGTGACCTATTCGGTCGACGGCAAGCAGTATGTCGCGATCGTGGTCGGACGCACCGCGGCGCTGCCGGCCTTCCTCGGCGACATCGGCAAGAAGATGGTCGCCGCGGCGCCCGAAGGCGGCTCGCTGTTCGTGTTCGCCCTGCAGTAACGATCGTCAAGGAGGCAGCATTGTCCGTGTCTTGCATCGCCCGAAACGAACTGCGCACCCCCTCGCGCAACACGCGGTTGGAACATGCAATCCGGACCGTGCTGCTCTCCGCCCTGCTGATGGCGCCGGCCCTGGCGGCCGGCGCCGGCGAGGCAAAGCCGCCGCTGCGGCTCTGCGCCGACCCCACCAATCTTCCGTTCTCGAGCGACGACCCGGGCAAGCCCGGCCTCTATCTCGAGATCGGCCAGGCGGTGGCGCAGAAGCTCGGCCGCACGGTGAGCACCAATTGGTACAAGTCCTATTTCGGCAAGCGCACCGTGCGGGAGACGCTGCTGAGCAAGCAGTGCGACGCCATGGTCGGCCTGCCTTTGATCGACGATTTCATGGGGCCGGCGGTGATCTTCTCGAAGCCGATCGCCCATGAAGGCTATGCACTGGTCGGTGGCAGGGATCGCAAGCTTGCCGGCATCGACGACCTCAGGGGATTGCGGGTTGCGGTGCAGTATCAATCGACGCCGCAGAACCTGCTCGCGCTGCGCGACGACATCCGGAAGGTCACCGTGCTCAGCCCGGAGGAGGGCATGGCGGCGCTCGATCAGGGCAAGGTCGACATCGCCTTCATCTGGGCGCCGGTGGCGGGTTGGCTCAACAAGACCAGCTACGGCGACAAGTACCAGATCGTGTCGACCGAGGGCGACGGCCTGCTCTGGGCGACCGCGATCGGCTTCGCCAAGGCGTCCGGTGCGCTGCGCGATGAAGTCGACGGCGTGCTGCCGTCACTGCAGCCGGAGATTTCCGCGCTGTTTGCCAAATATGGCGTGCCGAACGGCGCGCCGGTGAAGTTCGGCGAGGCCGACCGGGCGACGACGTCGTCCGTCGGCGCCAGCGAGCCCGTCACGGTCGGGCAGGTAGCCGCGGCCGAGAAACCGGTTCAGACCGCCGCGACCGCAGGCGATGCCAAAGGCGACGCCAAGGGGGATGCCACCGCCGGGCGGGAGGTCTTCAACGGAACCTGCGCGCATTGCCACGGCCCGGACGCGGTGCAGGCCGAGCGAAAGATCGATCTCAGGCTGCTCAAGAAGCGCTATGCTGACGACATGGAATCGACATTCTGGAAGACGGTCCATGACGGGCGGCCGGCCAAGGGCATGCCGGCCTGGAAGGACGTCTTCAACGACGACGAGCTCAGAAACGTATATGTCTATCTGCAGAGCGTGCAGGATACCGGCGGATCAAACTAGAAGCTGCGATTCGCAAGAGGAGCGTTTTCAAGCGAAGTGGATACCGGTTCGCGTGAAGAAAACGCGTCAGAACATGAATCGAGAGCTCCGTTCCGATCCAATCGGAACGGAGGCTTGAGCCGTGCGAGGGTCCTCATGATGGGGTTCCTGATCATCGACGATCATCCCCTGTTCGGGGAGGCGCTTGGCAACGCCATCCGCATCTCGCATCCCGATGCCCGGATCTATGAGGCCACCTCGATCAAGGGGGCGCTTGGCATCCTTGCCAGCGAGCCGAATATCGACCTGGCGCTGCTCGACTTGCTGCTGCCCGACGTGGTCGGCTTCTCCGGCTTCCAGAAGATCAGGGATCGGTATCCGCGGCTGCCGATCGCGATCGTCTCGAGCGAAGAGGACAAGCACACCATCCGCGAGGCGCTCGAGATGGGCGCGGTCGGCTATCTGCCGAAGTCGACCTCGCTCGGCGAGCTCTCGCAGGCGATCGCGCGCGTGCTGAGCGGGTCGGTCTCGGCGCCGCGGGATTTCGTCGCGGTCGGCGCGCTGGAACAGTCCGAGACGGCGCGGACGCTGCGCGAACGCATTCAGAAGCTGACGCCGCAGCAGATTCGCGTGCTCCATCTGATCATCCGCGGCCTGCAGAACCGCGAGATCGCCGCCGAGCTCAAGCTCGCGGAATCCACCGTGAAGGCGCATGTGACCGAGATCCTGCGCAAGCTGAAGCTGTTCAGCCGCAACAAGGCGATCATCGAGCTTGGCAAGATTCCGCTTCCGGTCCCGGAGGCCTGTTCGGGCGCAAAGGCGGAGAAGGCGCCCTAGCCGTGCTGCACTGCGAGGCGGGCGCATTGGATATCCTGCCTATAGGCTGCCAACCGGCTTTGAGATAACGTCGCGCGCACAATGGCTGTCATGAGCATCCGAGGGAGGACGGCGCAGCATTGACCACGACCGCGCCCCTGGCGGACGAGCCGCCGCCCGGCAAGGCGGGTGCGCCTCGATTGCTGATCGTCGAGGATCACCCGCTGTTCCGTGCCGCCCTGATCGGCGTGATCGGGGCCGAATTTCCCGATGCCGAGGTACTGCAGGCGACCTCGATCGACGGTGCGCTGGATGTGATCGCCGCGCGCGACGGCCTCGATTTGATCCTGCTCGATCTGTCGATGCCCGGGACCACGGGCCTGCTCGGTGCCTACCGGGTGCGCGCCGCCGCGCCGCGCAGCGCGCTCGTGATCGTGTCGGCGCATGACGATCCCCGGATTGTCGGCGGCGCGATCGCGCTCGGCATTTCCGGCTACATCCCGAAGTCGACGCCGAAGCTCGAGCTGGCGCGGCTGTTACGCGGCATCCTCGAAGGCGCGGTGTGCCTGCCGACGCGCTTCCGCGATACCGCCACCGCGCGGAAGGCCCAGGCCGAGACGCGCGAGCTGGTGCAGCAGCTCGGCCAGTTCACCGCCCAGCAGCTTCGCGTGCTCGACATGATCTGCCGCGGCCTGCAGAACAAGCACATCGCCTATGAGCTCGACATCTCGGTTACCACCGTGAAGGTGCATGTCTCGGAGATCCTGCGCAAGCTCGGCGTGCGTAGCCGGACCGAGGCCATCATCGCGCTGTCGAAGCTGGACTTCGGCAAGCATGACCACGCGCCGGTGACGGCCTCGCCGTCGTCGCATGGCGACTAGAGCCTTTATCCGTTCCGATGGAATCGGAACGGGGCTCTAAGTTCTTGTCTGACGCGTTTTCTTCACGCGAACCGGTATCCACTTCGCTCGAAAACGCTTTGATCATAACCGCGCGCCCGACTGCTCCGCCGCCAAGAGGAACGACAGCAGCGAGCGCATCTCGGCGGGCTTGATCGGCTTCTTCAACAGCTCATGGCCGAACGCCGATACGTCGGAGGCGGCCTTGGCCGAGTAGTCGGCCGTCACGATGATCGCCGGAACCTTGGCGTTGATCGCCCCGCGGATGACGTCGACGGCCTGAATACCGGTCTCGCCATTGTCGAGATGCAGATCGGCGATGATGGCGTCGGGAATGCCGTCGAGCGCGTGGATGCGCTCGAGCGCCTCGGTCTTGGAGATCGTCACCGCGACGTCGCAGCCCCATTTCTCCAGCAAATGGGCGAGCCCCTCGGCGCTCGAGAGGTCGTTCTCGATCAGCAGGATCTTGGCGCCCTCCATGCCGCCATAGCGATAGTCGACGCTGGCCTGCTCGCGCACCGGGATCGCAACCGGATCCTGGGTGCGGGGCACGGTGACCGAGAACACCGAGCCCTTGCCGGCGCGCGAGCTCAGCCTGATGTCATGGCCGAGCAGGTCGGCAAACCGGCGCACGATCGAAAGACCAAGCCCGATGCCGGCCTTGTCGCCGGCGCTGGTCTCGCCGCGCTGAAACTCGACGAAGATGGCCTCGCGCTGCGCTTCCGGAATGCCCGGCCCGGTGTCGTGCACCTCGATGCAGATGTCATCGCCCCTGGCCCGGCATCCCATCAGCACGCTGCCGCGCTGGGTGTAGCGCAGCGCATTGGCGACGAGGTTTTGCAGGATCCGTCGCAGCATCAGCGGATCGGAGCGAACCACCGCGGACGACGGCATGATCCGGAAGCCGAGATTGCGTTTGGCGGCGGTCGCGACAAATTCCTGCTCCAGCGGCTCGAACAGCGAGGCGATCGCGACCGGCCCGAATTCGGGCCTGAGCACGCCCGCATCGAGCTTGGAGATGTCGAGCAGCGTCCGCAGCATGTCCTCGAGCGTCGCCAGCGAACGATCGATCTGGTCGGTCAGCGCGCCGCTCTTGGACTCGGTTGCCATCTCGGTCAGCGCGGACAGCGTCAGCCGCGCCGCATTCAGCGGCTGCAGCAGATCGTGCGTGACCGAGACCAGCACGGATGATTTCAGAGAACTCGCCGCCTCGGCCTGCTGCTTGGCCTGCAGCAGGCGACCATTGGTCTTCTCCAGCGATTGCAACGCGTGCTTGAGCTGCTGGGTGCGGTCGCGCACCTGCTGATCCAGCGCGATCGCGGTCTCGAACAGCGAGAAGGCGTTGAGCTGCTGATCGGTCGAGCGTTCGACGCGCGACATCAGCGCCGCGTTGATCTTGCGCAGCTTCTCGGCCTCGCGTTCGAGCGCCGCAATTCGCGTGGTCTTGGTATCGGTCATTGCGGCGCGAGTGCCCGCTTGCCGATGGCGATGCCGGTCAGCGTCTGGTTGACATGCATGGAGCGATACTGCTCGCCATAAGTCTGAAAGCCAATCACTTTGTTGCGGCGATAGAGCTCCGACATCTCCCGCGACAACTGGCGCTGCTCGACGTCGAGCCGGCGCAGCACGCATTCGAAGCCGATGAACATCGACACCTCGCCGAGATCCTCGGTCAGCTCCTTGAGCAGGCGGCTCGTCACGTCGATCGGGTCGCGCTCGCGCGCCACCGTCAGCACCATGCCCTCGTCGATGGCGCAGAAGAATTGCAGCGATCCGTCCGGGTTGGTGCGCTGGATCGACCGCGCGTAATAGGCGCCGCCGACGCGAACCAGCACGGGGTGCGCGGCGAACGAGAACAATTCGAGCTTGCTGTCGCTGAGGCCGACGGCGCGGGAATATTCCAGCGCGGCCGGCTCGGCATTCAATTCCTTGACGATGCGGTGCTCGATGTCGGCCTCGGTCACCACCATCTTGGTCGAGGTCGGTTCGAAGTGGTCGCACTTGAACAGGCGGAACGGCAGCCGGGTCCTGATCAGGATCAGGACCGCGGCATCGGTAAAGGCCTCGCCGCCATGGAAGACCCAGGACTTCTCGAAGCGCAGGCCGTCGCCGGCGGAGCCACCGACCACCGGGATATCGCCGAGCGACGCATAGATCGCCGACATGATGGTCTCCTCACGCTGGCACATGCCGTCGATGAAGAGCAGCCCGAAGGAGTCGTGGGTGTGATCGCAATGCTCGGTGCGTTGCGCGAATTCGTTCTGCAACTCGGTGCACATCGAGCGGCCGTGGTCGACCCGAAATGTCGAAAGGTCGAACAGCGGCCGGGCCGCGATGATGAAATCGGCCGCGTTGAAGCCCATCGCGACGACGCTGTCCTCGTCCCAACCGCTGGGCGACAATTCGCCGGCCGTGGTGCAGCCGAAGATCGGAACGTCGGGCATCCGGCTGGACAGTTCGGCAATGAATGTCTGCGGCTCATAGACCGGCGACACGAACACCACGAGCATCGCGAGATCGGCCGCCGCCAGCTGGCGCGCGATCTCGTCGGCTGCTTCCCGCGGCCCGTCGGTCTTTGCCTGCACCACGACTATACTGTCGGCGGCGCTACCGTTCTGCTTCGCCAAAGGCGCTCTCCCTGACCAGAATTTTTTGCTTTTCTTGGCGCGGCCGGTTGAGCCCGCGCGGGTCGTGAGGGCGTCCGGGCCATGCCGCGATGGCTCGCGTTCCGGCTCGCCCGTGTCTTTCAGGTCGTGAGGGGAAATGCCATTGGCCGGGCGACCGCGCCGGCAGCTACGCTCGCCGCAAGCGCCGATGGCGCCGGTCGACGCGATGACATGGGACACCTCCCGATGTGTTCTCCTGGCCCGGGCAGGGTCAGGTTTGATCGGTTCTAAACTATCGGGCCGGACCCGCGCGTCAATCACCTTACCCACCCTCCTAGCCCGACCAAGGTAGTATCGCGCCGGACCGGGCGGCCGCTGCCCATTTACCGGGCCTTATCGATTCTGCCTTAGTTTTGCGCTCCGGGGTCTGGGGCGGGTTGCTGCCGGACCCCTCGTGGTTTTCAGAATGAAGACGGGGGTTGGAATGCCGGGGCTGAAGCGATCGTTGTCGATCAGGATCCCAACCCTCAGATTTCGCGCCAAGATCATGCTCGGCTTTGCCGTCACGCTGGCGCTGTCGGCAGCCACCATGGGCTTTGCCTATATGGGCTTCGAGCGGGTCTCCGCCGGCGTCGGCTCCTATCGCCAGAGCGTCGCGGAAGCCGATCTGGCCCGCAACATCGATCGCGAATTGATCTCCTACCGTTCGCTGGCGCGCTACTTCGTCGCGACCGGCAAGGAGGACGACGCCAAGGCCGCGCTCGCCGCCGAGGGCAGCCTGAAGGACGCTATCATGGCGTCGATGAAGGGCACCACCAATCCGGCCCGGCTCGAGCAGATCACCAAGCTGGAGCGCGAATTCCGCGCCTTCACCAAGATTTTTGCCGAGATCGTCCGCATCAAGGACGACAGCGCACAGACCGCGCAGAACAAGCTGACCCGCAGCGCGACCTCGATGCGCTACAAGCTCGACGACCTCCCGAGCAATGCCGATGATTCCGAGCTGCAGTCGATCCAGTTCGGCGCCAAGAAGGTGGCCGACCAGCTCCAGTCGATCACCGGGGCCGTCAACACCTTCGTCGTCAACGGCGACAAGACGGTCGCCTCCAGCGCGCTCGCCCGGCTGAAATTCGCCGACAATCTGGTGAAGGCGATCACCTCGAATAACGAGCGCATCACCCAGGGCGTGAAGGACATCACCGCGCTGCTCGAAGAGTACCGCGAGGCGCTCGCCAAACTGATCGCGAATGCGAAGTCGATCGACGAACTGACCGTCGAGATGACGGAGTCCGCGGCCGCCATCAGCCAGGGCGCGGCGGCGATGAAGTCCGATCTGCTCGCCGACCAGAAGCGGCTTGAAAACGAATCGCACGCCATGATCGGCGAGACCGAGCAGCTGATCCTGATGCTGGCCGCCGGCAGCTTCGTGCTCGGGCTGGTCTGGGCGTTCCTGCTGGGCAAGGGTATTTCGCGACCGATCGCGGCGATGTGTGCGGCAATGCGCGAGCTCGCGGCGGGCAATTTCGACGTCGTGCTGCCGGGCCTCGGCCGCCGCGACGAACTCGGCGAGATGGCCGGCGCCGTGGAGGAGTTCAAGGTTCAGGCGATCGCCAAGGCCGAGCGCGATGCCGCGACCCAGGAAGCGCAGAACAAGGCGAGTGCGACCATGCGGCGCAACGAGCTGATTCGTTTCGCCGACGAATTCGAATCCGCCGTCGGCTCGATCGTCTCCAACGTGTCGGCCTCCGCCGTGCAGCTCGAATCCGCGGCCGGTACGCTGACGCGGACTGCGGAGACCACGCAGAACCTGTCGAGCCAGGTCGCCGGCGCCTCCGAGGAGGCCTCCAGCAACATGCAGTCGGTCGCCTCCGCGACCGAGGAACTGTCGGCGTCCGTCGACGAGATCGGCCGTCGCGCTAAGGAGTCGAGCCAGATCGCCGATTCCGCCGTGCGTCAGGCCGAGCAGACCGACGCCCGGATCGGCAAGCTCTCGCGCGCCGCGCAGGAGATCGGCGACGTCGTCAAGCTGATCACCGCGATCGCCGAGCAGACCAATCTGCTGGCGCTGAACGCCACCATCGAGGCCGCGCGCGCCGGCGACGCCGGGCGCGGCTTCGCGGTGGTTGCGGCCGAGGTGAAGTCGCTGGCGAGCCAGACCGCCAGGGCGACCGACGAGATCTCCACCCATATCTCGGGCATGCAGGCGGCCACGCAGGAATCGGTCGCCGCCATCAAGGAGATCGGCGGCACCATCGGGCAGATCTCCGGGATCGCGACCAACATCGCAAGCTCGGTCGAGCAGCAGAGCGCGGCAACGCAGGAGATCGCGCGCAGCGTGCAGAACGTCGCGCAGGGTACGCAGGAAGCGGCCTCCAGCGTCACCCAGGTGAATCGCGGCGCCACCGAGACCGGGGCTGCCTCCGAAGAGGTGCTGAACTCGGCCCGCTCGCTGTCGGTCGAGAGCTCGCGGTTGCGCGAAGAGCTCGACCGCTTCATGGCGAATATCCGCGCGGCGTAAGGCGCGCTTGTCTATCCATCGTCGTCCTGGCGAAAGCCATGACCCATAACCACAACTGTTTGTCGGCGGAAGGGCTACTCGCCGCGTGCCCTTTTCGTGCGCCGCGGCGTATGGGTCCTGGCTTTCGCCAGGACGACAGCGTCAGTCCCGTCCGAACTGGTGCTTCAACTCGACCTTGGCGCGCTCCAGCCGCGACCGATCGGTCTTCGGAAGCGTCTTGCCGGCGCGGTTGATATAGAAGGTCAGCATCGACAGGGCGGAACGATAGGCGCCGCTCTTGCGACGCGCGCTGTGCTCGGCGGATTGCTTCAGCGATGATGCGATCTTCTTCGCGCTGGTCTGCTTGAACACGCCGCGCTTGAGATCGAGCGCGTCGCTCTCTTTCGTCACCCGCTGCGACCAGCGCTTCGCCGTCGTCTTGCTTGCGCCACGCCTGCGACGCGTCGCGCTCGTGGACCGTGCCGGTGATTTCCTTGCCGTCTTGCGTGTTGCTTTCTTGTGTGCGGCCATCGATGCCTCCGTGTCTTTTGAGCCGAGAACAGTTCGCCGCAATCGCGGTTCCTATGCCGCATTGCGGGAACCCTTGCCGGCCTGCGGCGTTGACGTCGCGTGGCGGGCACTCCGTTTGCCGCAATTCCGGGTGAGTGAACCTTGGAACAGATCGTTCCGGGGCTTTTCTCATTGGTCGATCCTGATGACACTGCAGCCGACACAGTTGAACTCCGCGACGACGCAACAGGCCGTGGCTCCGGTCACGCCGGACGATGACCGCATCATCGAGACCTCGATTCCGGTCCGGCTCGACAATCTCAGCTGGAGCCGCTTTCACACCCGCGTCGTGCTGGCGCTCGGCATCACCTGGATCCTCGACGGGCTGGAAGTGACGCTCGCCGGTGCATTGTCGGGCGCGCTGAAGGACAGCCCGACGATGAGCTTCTCCAACGCCGATGTCGGTCTTGCCAGCAGCGCGTATCTTGCCGGCGCCGTGCTCGGCGCGCTGGGTTTCGGCTGGCTCACGGACCGGATCGGGCGCAAGAAGCTGTTCTTCATCACGCTCGCGGTTTATCTGTCGGCGACCGCCGCGACCGCGCTGTCGTGGAATGTCGCGAGCTACGCGCTGTTTCGTTTTCTCACCGGTGCCGGCATCGGCGGCGAATATACGGCGATCAATTCTACCATCCAGGAACTGGTGCCGGCGCGCTATCGCGGCTGGACCGATCTCGTCATCAACGGCAGCTTCTGGATCGGTGCCGCGATCGGTGCGCTGAGCGCCATCATCCTGCTCGACCCTGCGTTCCTTGCTCCCGATCACGGCTGGCGGATCGCCTATTTCACCGGCGCGGTGCTCGGCCTCGTCGTGCTGTTGATGCGGATGTGGATTCCGGAGAGCCCGCGCTGGCTGATGATTCACGGGCGTCCCGAGGAGGCCCACAAGATCGTGGCCGACATCGAGACCTCCGTGCTGGGTCACGAGCAGCCGAGCGCAGACTTTGAGAAGATCAGGCTCCGGATGCGCGATCATACGCCGCTGCGCGAGGTCGCGGTGACGCTGTTCTACACCTACCGGCAGCGCTCGCTGGTCGGGCTCACGCTGATGGCCGCGCAGGCGTTCTTCTACAACGCGATCTTCTTCACCTTCGCGCTGATCCTGACCGACTTCTTCGGCGTCGCCGCCAGCAATGTCGGCTGGTACATCCTCCCCTTCGCCGCCGGCAACTTCCTCGGGCCGCTGCTGCTCGGACGCCTGTTCGATACGCTCGGCCGCCGCACCATGATCGCGCTGACCTATGGCGTCTCGGGGGTGCTGCTGGCGCTGTCCGGCTATCTGTTCTCGATCGGCGTGCTCAGCGCGCAGACCCAGACCATCGCCTGGATGGTGATCTTCTTCTTCGCCTCGCCGGCCGCGAGCGCCGCCTATCTCACCGTCAGCGAGACCTTTCCGCTGGAGGTCCGCGCGCTCGCGATCGCCGCCTTCTATGCGATCGGCACCGGCATCGGCGGCGTGATCGGGCCGGCGCTGTTCGGCGTGCTGATCGACACCGGATCGCGCAACAGCGTCTTCGCCGGCTACCTCTTGGGGTCGGCGCTCATGATGGTCGCCGCAGTGGTCGCATGGCGCTATGCCGTCGCGGCCGAACGGAAATCGCTCGAATCTGTCGCGCGACCACTGGCATGTGTGGAGTAGACTATGACGAAGCATGACGTGGCCGAGATGCCCATGGATGATGACGTCGCCCCTGACGCCAAGACGGACAGCGTGCCGACGCAGGCGTCGCTGATTCCGCCGCTCCGCCAGGCCGCGGTGCTGCTTGACATCGACGGCACCCTGCTCGATTTCGCGCCGACGCCGCGTGAGGTCTGGGTGCCGCCGGAACTGTCGACCACGCTGAAGCAGCTGCATGAGCGCACCCACGGCGCGCTGGCGCTGGTCAGCGGCCGCTCCCTCAATGACATCGACCTGATCTTCGCGCCGGAAGTGTTTCCTGCGATCGGCGGCCATGGCGCCGAGATGCGGCTGCAGCCGGACAGCGAGGCGGTCGCCGCACACGCGCCGCCGCTCGACAAGGAGTTGAAGCGCCGTCTTGCCGCGATCGCAAAGCTCAGCCCCGGCATTCTGCTCGAGGACAAGGGCTATTCGCTGGCGCTGCACTATCGGCTGGCGCCGCAGGCGGAGAAGGCGATCTATGAAGCGGTGTCGCTGATCCGCGCCGAGCTGCCGAATGCGCCGATCGAGGTGCTGCCGGGCAAGAGCGTCTGTGAGATCAAGCATTCCGGCTTCACCAAGGCGACCGGCGTGCTCGAGCTGATGACGCATGAGCCGTTCAAGGGACGGCGTCCGTTCTTCATCGGCGACGACGTCACCGACGAGACCGTATTCGCGATCATGCCTGATTTCGACGGTCTCGCGTTCTCCGTCGGCCGTCGCGCAACCGGCGTCGCCGGACATTTCGACGGACCGAGCGATGTGCGCGAATTCCTCGCGCATCTGCTCGACGTTGATAGGGACGTCAGCCTGTCCTAACCGAAACGCATTCATCGCAGCCGAATCGAATACGGTGCTTTTGCGTCGTGGCGTCAACCTCGCGCGCAATTTTCTTTTCGCGAGTTCCCGCGAGTTCCGTGCGTGTTCGCCAGAATTTGGTTTCAATTGGGAGATTCCTTGATCAGGAACCATCTTGATGAATGGTTGTTAATACGCGAGTTGACCAACAGGAGGGGACCTGGTGAACCTCGTCGTCGTATCGAACCGCGTCTCGCGCGGAAAACCCAATGAACCCATGACGGGGGGGCTGGCAGCGGCATTATTGCCGGTGGTGGAAAAGACAGGGGCAATATGGGTTGGTTCCAGTGGACGCGTCCGCGACGGGAACCTGAAGGAACCTTTCGCAGAGGTCGAAGCGCTCGGGGCGGGCGCATTGGCGATGCTCGATCTGCCGGCCGCGCACTATGGCGGCTATTACGAAGGCTTTGCCAATTCGGCGCTGTGGCCCGCGATGCATTCGCGCGCCGATCTGATTCGTGCGTCCCGCGAGGACTACATGAGTTATCGCGAAGTGAACGCGTTCATGGCGCGCGCGTTACTGCGCTTCCGCAAGCCGGATTCCGTGTTCTGGGTCCAGGATTATCATTTCCTCGCGCTCGGCGCCGAGCTGCGCGATCTCGGCGTCACGCAGCCGATCGGCTTCTTCCTGCACACGCCATGGCCGGCGCGCGCGGTGATCGCGGGCGTGCCCAATCATCGCGAGCTGATCGAAGCGATGCTGTCCTATGACCTGATCGGCTTCCAGACCGATGAGGACTGCGAGAACTTCCTGAGCTATGTGCAGCACGATCTCGACTTCGAGCTGCGCGACGGCGTGATCAATTCGCCGTTCGGCCGCACCCGCGCCGCGGTATTTCCGATCGGCATCGATCCCGGCAAGTTCGCGCAGCAGGCGACCAAGGCGATGACGCATCCCGACGTGACGCGGCTGCGGCGCAGCCTCAACGGCGAGAAGCTCGCGATCGGCGTCGACCGGCTCGACTATTCCAAGGGCCTCGTCAACCGCATCAAGGCGTTCGACAAGATGTGGACGCTGCATCCGAACCTGAAGCGTTCGGTGTCGCTGCTGCAGATCGCAACGCCCTCGCGCGGCGCGATTGAAGCCTACGGCAATCTGCAGAGCGAGGTGGCGAAGCTCGTCACCGACGTCAACGGCGTGCATGGCGAGGTCGACTGGACGCCGATCCGCTACCTCAACAAGGGCTTTGGCCAGGGCGTGCTCGCAGGCCTTTACCGCACCGCGCAGGTCGGCGTCGTGACGCCGCTGCAGGACGGCATGAACCTGGTCGCCAAGGAATATGTCGCCGCGCAAAGCCCGGCGGACCCCGGGGTGCTGGTGCTGTCGAAATTCGCCGGAGCGGCGAACGAGCTCGACGCCGCGCTGCTGGTCAATCCGCACGATATCGACGGCATGGCGCGCACTTTGGCGACGGCGCTCGCGATGCCGCTGACCGAGCGGCGGATGCGCTGGGAAGCGATGATGGAGAAGCTCAACAGCGGCACCATCCAGCAATGGTTCGCCGATTTCATCGAGGCGCTGCAGGATACGCACAGTGCGGGAAACGCGGCGCTGCCCGAGCCACCAACCCTGTGGCCGCGCCGCACGGCGGATTTTGCCGCGCGATATCACTGAGCGAGCATGACGATGCAGGATGGGTGCGTTAGTTCGCCCATCCGCCGTGCTGTCGTCCCTGCCTAATGCGCAATTGCGCACGGGAGCAGGGAGGACACTGAGTGTGTTGCGCGGCCAGGTGCTGTCCTAGTTAGGACACTCGCAGAGCGGAATTAGGACAGACAGCGAAACATATTTGAGGGACGCGGCTGTCATAATCTGCAATCTTCTACAGGCGGCGCGGTAAGGCGGCCTCAGCGTTTGTTCCAACGCGCTGGGGCCGTTTCCTTGGGGTATCGCTAGGAAAACGGTCTAGCTGGAAGACCTGATTGATTGCCACTCTTTACGTAGCATCTCGGATTGGTCCGCCAGCATACGCCATTGGTCTGCGACGTTCCTGACAATTGCACGCTCGGGAGTGAGTAGCTTCAAGGCCACCTCATCACACTGCTCTGCCATCGCTCGCATCTCTTCCGGCGTCATGGGTCGTACTAGAACGCTTCGACCGGGGCGGCATTTGCCTATGTTGCGGCCTCAGCGTGCTCCTCGCTGGGGTCGTTTCTTTGGGCCAGGAAAAAGCCCGCTCGCGCCGGGCTTCGTACTTCAAGCTGACTTGCGAGATAGTGCCGCTTCTCGACTGCCGCGATGTCGAGAGCCTTTCAGCACCTCATTCACGCGACCGGGATTCACGTCGTACGTCGCAGCGATTCGACGCTCAGGCTCACGGCTGCGGCGTGGTGATCCGGCTTCTTTGAGAAGCCATTTAGTGGTGGGACTGGCGGCACCGGCGGAGGCAATGGAGAGGAAACGTCACTTGATTTGGACCCTTTGCTGATCGCTCTTCTCAAGAAGATTCCCGCCGCTGAAAAAGGTTGGCCTGCTGTACAACGGGTGCGCTGGTTCCGGACGTTGAACGTCTCGCAAATCTATGATGGCGACGGCGATATGGCCGAACCGGTCGAGTTGAAGATTGATTTGGATAAGGCCGCCAACTGAGGCGGCCTTATTTCTGTTCGGGGTGCAATTCGCGCTTCTGATCTTCATAATGTTTGGTCAGAAGGGCCATCCCCGCCAAGGTAAACTCGTCGGTGACATGCATGGACAGCGCCTTTAAATGCTCGATCTTGCCGTCCAGTTCGACACACTTTTCGCACATGACACGCTCCCAATCCGTGAAAGGCGGGAGCGCAAACTGGTCTCTCTGTCACCGACGCGCGGTGTATTTGCCGGTGATACGGAGATAACAGGGGCGGCATTGGATGCGTTCCTGTAGAGTTCGCCCGGGCAGCAAGGGGGTGACTGGAACTCCGTTCACCCACGGAGAACCCCGGTAACACTTCTCCTCTGTGGAGGAAGAACAGTTGGCGGACCATAACGATTGCTATGGGTAGAACATCCGCCGCGCGACTCAGTAATCCTACCGAGAACATCGGCCAAGCTACCGTTTCCGTTCGCTTAATCCGAATTAGGACACTCCGAAAATCAACTTAGGACACGGGGGCTTAAATACGGACAGCACCCGCGGCCAGTGGTCATAACTTCGCGTTCCCGCGACGGGGCTCGCGAAAGCGAGAATCCGGCATCCGTTCTTCCAGGAGCGATGCGGCCCAATAGATTCCGGGCTCGCGCCTGCGGCGAGCCTCCGGAATGACGAAGAGGCGGGCTGATCGGATGCATCCATTGATTTGCGCCGCTCCCTGACCGACCGCCGGCCAAAATCGCGCGCGGCCGCGCGCAAGGCGACGGCGCGCGGCCGCCATCGCTATCAATTTACCCAATGTTTTCAATCTGTTGTGGAAATTTCGCGCGCCCGGCCCGCGCTCCCTTGCAAAATCCGCCTCAGCCCTTCAAGAGAGGGCCTCCCGGAGAGATGGCCGAGTGGCTTAAGGCGCACGCTTGGAAAGCGTGTGTGCGGGAAACCGTACCGTGGGTTCGAATCCCACTCTCTCCGCCATCGCGCGATTTGGCACGCCAAACTACGATTTCGAGCCCTCAATGGCGGCGGAACGCCACCTTTGCAAGCGCTTTGCGCCAGCGCCGTAGGCCTTCGCTTCTCCGAGCGCATTTCGCGAACCTTTACATGCCTCGGCAAGCAACTTGCGTTGTCGTACATGCGAAATCCTCCCTGTACGACGACCTTTCGTGGGATCGTCATGGTGAGGGCTGCGATCTCTAATGTGCCAACACGCCGCCGGGTCGGAAGCGGCACGAACTTCGGGGTTTCGGCAGCGGCTAAGACGGTATCGTGGAGGCGGCCGGATACTCTTCGATCGCTCGGCCGTCAGCCTTTGGTCGCAAAACTATGCAGCCTAGCGGCCATTGCCTCGTCGGCAGCTGAAGCCGGCTTCATCCCTGATCCGGATGTATCGCCTTCTTGTCCGCGCAGTACTTTGCAATAAGAAAGCGGATTCCCTCTTGCGCAGTCTGGTCGGTTACGCAGCTTGAGAGCTTTTGATAATGCTCGATTCTCTTGTCGAGTTCGATGCACTTCTCGCACATGGAGAGTCTCCAGCTAGGAGGCGGAAGCGCCTGTCGTCCTCAGTACCGCCGTCGATGTGCATCAAGGAGAAGCTCAGTGCCGTCAGCGATCGCTTCAACGCCTGACGGCGTTGTGCCGCTCGTGATGACGAAAATGACTTTCCAGGACCGATAGAGGGAATTGATGAGCTACTGCCAGCGCCACTCGCTCGGGATCTTGGAAGCAATCAAGCTAAAGCTTCAACCTCTGCTTACTTCTTCTTTGCAGGACCGAAGTCCGGCTGCCAGCCTGCCTCTTTGCGGCTGGGCGCCGCTGCAATCACCTTTGCTTTTTCCTTCTTCGGTTTCTTGGCTTCGCGATTGCCGCGTTGCTGTCCCTTGGCCATGATGTCTATCTCCAATTGGGGTCTGAGTTCTTCCAGCCCATTCGGCTGCAATAAGCGTCGCGGGCGACGTAACGATGCGGACGCACACGTTGCCCTCGTGCCCAGTTCGCGCAAGGCGCATCACAACGGTCTTGCCGCGACTGCGTCGAAAGTGGCGTTTGCCGTGATAGGTTCTCCCTGTCACCAAGCAGGCGAAGGGAGCCGTGCTAGCCGTTGAGGATGGCCGCAGCACATACGAGAAGCAGAAGAAACAGCGGCACGATTACCGGCGGAACGATCCATTCCGAGGCACGAAAACGCGTCATCGAACGCTCCTGCTAGTCCATTGGCGGGAGCGCACGTGACCCTCAGTCACCGGTCGATGCCGTTGATGATACGGTGATACCAGCCACCCTACGCCTGTGGCTGGCCAATAGCGAGCACTAAAACGCGTGCGACGGTCGCGATGCTAAAGTCAGTGCGCAGCGAAAACTTGGAGCAAACGCGGCGTCGTATAGTCCTGATCGAGCAGTGCGGATTCATCCCGTTGTGCTGCCGCCGTGAAAGTCTTGTATTCGTGGAGCTCTGTCGCTACGCCTAGCAAGAGTACAGCAAAGAAAGCGGTGTCTTAGTTTGATATCAGCCGCTCCGCCATGAGCCATTGATGGACGATCTGCCATTTGTCATCGGCGCCCGACCGAAAATCCAGTAATGTTGGCTCGCGCCTGGCTTTGATCTCGAGGAAAAACCGCCGCGCGTCGCGTGCGCAGGCTTTTCCATCAAGCGGCTGCGTCCCGATCCAGTGGTTCCATTCGCGAACGATCGCCTGCCTCGCTTCGCGATGATGCGACGTCATTTAGCGGGCCTTGTTGGCGGTTTGACGGGAAGCTCGGATTCTCGCGCCAATCGCTCGGCTTTGAGACGCTCGCGGTTGGCCTGGAACGCTTTGTCGGCTTTGGCACGCTCGCTCGGCGCGGCCTCCACTTTTCGGAATATCTTGTTGGCTTCTCGCGCCGCGGCGGTAGAGCCCTGGCGTCCGAAGCCTCGGTCTCTAATCATCCCTGGCACTCGATCCTCCCTAAATTATGAGACAGTCTCGGGAGACACGACTTCGGCTTAGGTCTCGGTGTGTTCGTCCGTCGCTGGCGGCGGCCTTACGATTCACGATCTTTCGCCGCCTTCGTCAAACGTCCTGGTGTCATTCCGGTTCCTGCGACGACGCCTCCCATACGGAAATTGCTAGAACAAACTGTCTGTCGACTTGTCGAGCCGTCTTAAGGAGCCGCCGGTTTCGTTGAGGTGACCCACCAGTTCACCCGAGAGCCGATAAATCCTGCTGCCCTTCAGATCGTAAAGCTTCCGGCCCTTAAGGTCGAAAATAGCGGTATCGATCACCACGGCGACGTGTACGCCATCACTGTTGACTATGTCGCCCTTCAAGCGTGGTCTCCCTTGTTTTCGCGACCTCGGTGGCCCGCGACTCTTACTGCTTCCTGAAGTCGATGCTTCTTAGGATGATGCCGGCGGGCACACCTTCGAACTCGCCCGCCATGTATTTGACGGTGGCGCGGGCTTCAATGCGCTCTCGCAGTCGCATGAACTGCGCTTCGCGCTCGCTCGATGGTGCGCGTCCTGCCCCTTCTAGCTCATCCATCGCGGAGGTCGAGATCGCACAGGGGACGACCTTCGCGCCGTCGCGCATCGAGAACTGGACGATCATGCGGTCGTATTCGAAACTGGTGAAACAAGCTTGTTCAAGTGCCATGCGACTAAACCCGTTGCCGTTGGCTGAAGCCGGCACAGCTTCAGCCCTGCCCATCGAGCCGGACAAAATCCGCCAGAATCGCCGCGACGAGATCGCGATGCCTTGTGTCGTCAGGCGACAGGCTCGCAGCGTAGATGTTCAGCACGTACCGTGCCTTGGCGGCCGCTTCCGGCCATGAGGTCGCAGCGACCGACATTAGTCCGTTTTCCAGCACGCTTTGCCGTTCGCGCAGCTCCCGCGCACGACTCTCGACATCCGTCGTTGCGCGGCGGATTTCCGTCGCTTTCTGCGCTGCAATCCCACGATGTTTATCCAGATCGAGCGGTTCGTCACTCATCTGGCATGCTCGCGTCGGTCCGTTGTGCATCCGCCAGGTCGACCGGACCGATGGAAAACATCTCCATCCTGGCGCCGTGCGAGGCTGCCGGCACGATCATCATGGTCGCAACGCGGCGATAAGACGCGAAGGAAAGCCCTTCGTTCATCTCCTCGTCTGTGATGACTTCGTAGCGTCCGGCGGGCAGGGGGTGATCGATGCCCCTGATCTGGAACGAATGCTTGAAGGTGACGACTTCCCGTCGCGAGCGAGTTTTCATGTACGCCCGCCTTTTGCCAACGCTCGGGCGCCCGTGTCGGCTCGCCCATAAGCAACCATGCGCTCTTTCGACGGCATTAGCTACCGCTTTCTCGCGGTCCGATGTCGCGCGGCCGGGACGCCTCAAGCGCTCGCTATTCCCCCGGCGGACGCGTCATGATGCCCCATAACCGCCCATTCGTCGGCATCCATCGGTCACTGAGAGTTAAGTGCGCTCCCGCCAAACACGAGGAGCGTCGCCCCACTGTTTTTTGCTGCTTTTGACTACTGTGAGGGCTCTATTGTGCAGCCACATCGGGCGGTGGTCGACCTCTCGCGCCGAGCGAGAGGGGGATATGGGGCCTCACTGGAAACGTCTAATCTCGAAGGTGAACGTCGCCCGTAAGACCGGTCCATCTTCGTCGCGAACGTTGATTGCAAGACGGCGTGCAGGAGCATCGATAATGCAGCGTCGAGCTTCATCCTTGGCCAAGTGTGCCAGCGCGAAGGTTGCTTCGTGTTGCATAGCCTCCAGTGAAACGAGATCTATCCCCTGTTCGTCGGGGATCATCTCATCACCTTCGCGCTGATCGAAAAAGTGCCTACGCATGCGATTGCTCCCGAATAGGCGGGAGCGCTGTAGCGTCTCTCTGTCACCGGAAAATGCCCAGATCGGATCTGGTGATGGTTGCCAAGCTAGCCGACTTCCAAGCATTCCTCAATCTTAGACGATGTCAGTTCGATTGTGGTGAGGTTCGGTCTGGCATGTTGACCGGCCGCGGCGCATACTCGACGAATGAAGAACCGCATCGGTTGGACGACTTGCCCCTCCATTGGCGGCAACTACGCAGTGGCCGAACTCCTCGAGGGTGGTGTAGTCGGCAATGGACTCATCACCTTCGCCACCAAGGCGCAGGCTCAGGAATTCATTGATTCTGGCCAGGCCGATGAGTTGGGGTCGCGTGGTTCTGTCCCCAAAAGCCGCGAATGACCACGCGCGACGAATGGACCGTAGATATTGAGTGTCCACGTTGTGGGAGGCTGGACGTGGCACGGCTCTCACAGGCGGACGGCTACGCCTATGTGAGGGGGGACACCGCTACCCGCGCCGACCATGTGCCCGTCGGCTTTGCCTGCATCGATCCGGAGACCAGCAGCTTTCAGTGCTCGAAATGTCAGGTGTTAATACCGTGACGTCACTCCCGCGAAAGAACGACAAGCGGCCATGACCATTCCTCGCGAATTGCACGCTGCCGAGGAGGATTTCGTCGGGATGGCCGTCGCTGACCGACGGTGACGGGCCATGCCACATCGTGCGTCGCAAAGCGGGGCCAATCGTCGAGGATCTTATCCGATAGGCAGTGGAAGTAGCCAACCGTCGCAATCCCTCTCCGGCAGTTCGCCCCAGAATTATGCGACGTTCGATTAACGCTTGCGCAGTTTCAAGTCACGCCGGTCGCAGCGTGAAGGACCACCCCAAGGAAATCATGGCGCGCCGTTCGTACGCAGAACGCTACCAGTAGCGGTTTTGTCACGAGTGACAATCTGCGTGCGCAGTCCGCCGCAGAACAGAACGCCCTTTACACCATCAAGCTAGCCATATAGCGTCCGAATACGGGTTGGCAAATTGCTCACCTCGAAGCTGCCCATGAAGCAGCGACTTCCGAAGTCGCCGCCAGTCGTCGTAGCAGCAGCTCACGTGCCATCGGAAGGCGCAATCATAACATTGTGTTTGTCACGGAGCGTCAGCGTCGCGGGCGCGTCTCTGCGCGCGCTCAAGAAAGGCGACCTTCATGAAAATTCCTGCAATCCTGCAAGGCGAGGCACGGACCCGCTTCCTTCAAGGGATCGCGTTCGGCGCGGTGGCAACCATGGCGATTGGATTTATCTGGGGCGGTTGGGTCACGGAGGAAGGCGCCAGAATCATGCGCACCACAGCGGAGACCAGCGGCCGGATGTCCGTTCTGGTACCGATTTGCGTCGCTCAGTTCACAGCCGCGGACGGCGCTCTCGCCAAATTCAAGGCGGCAAGCATTTACTCTAAAGAGAACGTCGTCAGAGAATTCGTGAAGAATGTGGCATCCACGAGCATGGATTACTCGTTTGCCAAGGCTTGTGCCACCGGGATCGAAACGGAGCTCGCAAACGCAGCAACAAAGAGTTGACGAGCGTACAAGCAAGCCGGGAAGGATCACGCGCTCCGAGATTGCCGTTCGCGCTTCATGGGGTCGGGATAACGCCGGCTCGATTCTGCGCGCCAACGAAGCGGAGGCGCCGGGGGCGGCGTAGGTGCCCTCAATCGGAGCTCAATTGGTCGGACCGAAACGACGCATCAAGAAATGCGTAGCTGGTCGGACCACAGTGCTGAAAAGCGGTCATGATGCCGCGCCAGACGCATTTTCTCGTTCAATCCTTTGACCCTGCGAAAGGCGATCAGTTAAAGGCCGGTACGCCAATTGCGTGCCGGAGCGAGGAAAGTGCGCGTCGAACTGCCGAAAGGCTTGCCATGAGTAAGGCAGGCGTCGTTGCCTTCTCGACAAGCTCGGATCCCGAGACGGGTGATTACGACGACCAGCCGACTGTGTTCTTTCGAGCAGGTAGGGTGCCTGCTGAATTCGATTCGATGCCTTGATATCTGTTTTGCGTCATTGCTTCTTCGGCAATGAAGACTGGCGGGCTCTCTACTGAGTCGACAAAGATCAGGACAATTGCGGCGGCGCCGAGCCGAAAGATCGGAGCATGGCAGCTAACTCGATTTTAGCGAGATGGTGACGCAGCGATCAATGCAGGAGCCTGCAACAGTACAAGTAACATGATGCCCGTTGGCTCTTCTTGCGAGGTGTCGGGTCGACGTGGCCTTCCTGGAAGCAGATTTTGGTTTCATATCCGTGCGTCAAGCGACCATATGCGCAAAGGAAATTCGATGCGAAGCATTATTGCCGTAATAGTTTTGTCTACGTGCGTGCAAAGCGCCATCGCTAAGGGGCCGGACTGTCGCGCCATCGGAGGCGCGACCGCACGCCTGGCCTGCTACGACGCAGCCTATCCTCCGAAATTGGAAAAGCCCGCAATCGTTGAAAGCGACGCCGGGCGGCCTCCATACAAGGACCCGTTTGCAGTAGAAGAAGCTCGGACAGCTGCCAAGATAAAGAATATCTGCCGCGGCTGCTGAAATGTCTCGGAACAACGCCACTCGTTCGCCGTATCACGGAGCGTGCAACAGCCGGATCACGATGGCGCGGCTTTTGCGCGTTTCTGATGATACCGGCAGCCGGGTTCTTCCTGCCGTTGCTGTTTTTGGTCCGTCCGGGCCTCACCGTGACGAGCTCCAGCGCCTCGGCGCCGGCGATGGCCGAATACGGGACCATCCATACGCTCAGTCACTTGCATCCCATCGCCGAACAAGCAGCCCATCAGCAGGCGCATCAGTGGGAACGGCGGGATTTCGCTAAATCGCGCAGACGCGTTGGCTGATCGTCGGGTTCGGAAGCATCGGCCGTGAGATCGCCAAACGTACCAAGGCGCCACCATTGAAGCGGTCCCGATCGCGTGTCGACGCCGCGAATCTGCCGTCACGCTTGTCGCAAGCCGACGTCGCGGTGCTGGCCTTGCGCGCTGAATGAGGAAACCCGCAACCTCGCCGACGGTCAGGCAGGGTTTCCGGCGCCTGCCGTCAGTATGGTGCCGGTGATGTTCCACCCTGTGATCCCTCGCTGCTGCGGCGTGGGGGCAGGCACAGTGGATAATCCGGAAGGGGTAGGGGGCTCCCCCATGCGGAGAAATGGCGCGCGCCGATGAACTGCATGAAACTACGACAAAATGACCGATCGGCGAGGGCGGAGATCCCATGGGACAGACCGCAAAAAGTGAATTGCACCCGTTGCGCATGCTGGCGCTGCTGATTCCGCTGCTCACGACCGTTCCGCTGTCCAACGTGGATGCACAGGCGCAGCCTGCTGCAGCGCGTCAATTGCGACGCGAGCCGCCGCCGCCGCAAAAGCCGCAGGTGACGATGAATGCCTGGACGGTCGGCCTCGCCGGGGGCCTGCTCGAGGGCGCGCCCATTCGTCTCGCGGCCGAAATCGCCCGCGTCGTAGACGATGGCGACAAGCTGCATGTGTTGCCGGTCGTGACGCGCGGGCCGACGGAGAATGTGAACTCACTGCTGTATTTGCGCGGCATCGATGCCGCCATCATCAATTCCGACGTGCTCGAGGAATACAGAAGCCAGGTGCCGGATATCCAGCAACGGCTGGCGTTCGTGCTGAACCTGTTTCCGTCCGAACTGCATATCTTCGTTCGTCCCGAGATCCAAAGCCTGAGCGATCTCGCCGGCAAGAAGGTGAACTTCAATAATCTGGGTACTGCGGCGGCCTATTCGGGGCCGCTGATCTTCAGCCGCCTTGGCCTCGATGTGGAAAAAACCTTCATTCCTCATCAGGTCGCGCTCGAGCAGATGCGCAAGGGCGAGATGGCCGCGGTCGTCTTCATCACCTCGAAGCCGGTGGATGCTTTCGTGCGCGGCCGCTGGGAGCCGGGATTCAAGTTCCTGCCTGTTCCCTATGACAGGAGGTTCGAAGACTTTTATCTTCCCGCCTCGCTCGAGGCCACGGAGTATCCCAATCTCATCAAGCAGGGCGAGCGCGTCACGACAATCGCAGTGCCGACCGCTCTGGTGGCTTTCAACTTTCCGGCCAAATCGAACCGCTATGAGCGCCTTGCGCGCTTCGTGGAGTATCTGTTCTCGCGGATCGACAAGCTGCAGCAGCCGGGCTTCGACCAAAAGTGGAAGACGATCAATCTCGCCGCGACCGTTCCCGGCCTGACGCGCTTCCCCGCGGCGCAGGCGTGGCTCGATCGCGGGCCGCGCACCGCCGCAAATCCATCGCAATGAGACGCGCGGCGACCTGCGCGGTGGCTGGAGTTTTGCTCGCAAGCGGTATTGCTTCGGCGCAGGCGGCAGGATTTCGTCAGATCGCTCAGCTCCGCGATTGCTCCGCCAAGGAGCGCTCCGAACGGCCGGAGTGCTCCGAGAAGACGCCGCGGGCGTCAGCGCTGCCCCAGGCGAGCCAGGCTAGCAGCTGGGTCGTCAGCCTGACCACTTCACCGCTCGACTATTCACCGGTCGCCACCGCTACGACGTCGTCGCGCGACGGTGCCGGCGAAAGCGGAATGACGCTTTTGATTCGCTGCCATGGCGGGCGGACCGAACTGATCGTCGCCGGATCCCGCGTGTCCGGTCGCGGCGATGGATATGCGATTTCCTACCGTATCAACGACGGTCCGCCGCAGCAGGTCGCGGCAGCCGTGCCTGCGTCCGGGACCGGCGTTGCGTTCGGCGGCGACGTGATTCGCTTGCTGCAGTCCCTTCCGGACGGCGGAGGTCTCAATATTCACCTCGCACCCCGTACCGGACCGGCGCTGGATGCGGTGTTCCCGTTGGGCGGGATGGATGTGGTGCGCGCGAAGATCACCGCTGCGTGCAGGTGGCCACAACCGACCGCAAAACCCAACGGCTAGAGATTTGAATGACGTGTCTTTAACAGGAGAGGCATCCATGCGCGTGTTTCAGCAAATTGCGAAGGTAACCATGATCGGAGCCGCAACGGTGCTGCTGTCTGCTTCATACGCTGCGGCGGAGCAAGGCGGCGGACGGTATTGGACACCGACAACAACGAATCCCACTGCGGACTATCGGCACGTTTCAGAAAAGGTCGAAAGGGTTCATGTCTCGCGCAAGGCGACCACCCACAAGGGGGAACGATCTCCTCTCAACGCCAACGCCCGGCTTCCATCGAACGCCAAGTCGCACAACCTGATCCTGCAGGTGAACACGAACGATCCCGCAGCCATGAATCTCGCGCTCAACAACGCAGTCAACGTTGCGCAATATTACAAGGATCTCGGCGAGAAGGTGAAGATCGAGGTGGTCACCTTCGGACCCGGCCTGCACATGCTGCGCGACGACACGTCGCCGGTGAAAGCCCGTCTCGAGGAAATGGCGCTGAGCACGCCGGAGGTCTCGTTCAAGGCCTGCGGCAATACCCAGGAAAAAATGCACAAAGCCGAGAACAAGGACATCCCGATCGTTCGCCAGGCGGAGGTGGTGAAGTCAGGCGTCGTGCGCGTGATGGAACTGCAGGAGAAGGGCTGGTCTTATGTGAAGCCGTGACCTGTGGCCTAACCCGAAAGGGGTGGGTGGGTCCTCCATGCGGGCTGTAGGCTTCGCGCTGCGGTACGGCGCATAATACCGCACCTCAACAGATCGTGTCGCCGTGCGACAGGTGATTGCGGATGGGTCCGGTTATCCTCAAGGACAAGGCAGTTGCCGGCTGCAACATCGCAGATTCGTCGCGCCGGCTGCTGCCCAAGGCGGGACGGTCCGCGCTGTCGTGGACGACTGCTGCCGTGCTCGCAATGGCCTGCGCGCCGGAAACACGGGCGTCCCCGGATCCGGCCCGCCCTTCGACGCAACCGGAGCATTCGGCGGCTACCCGCAGTCCCGGTTTGATTGAAGCCGCAAGGAACGGCGCTGCCGAAGCCTTGCCGCCGGGTCGAGGCGGCAACGACAGACCGGTGCAGGTTGCCCAAGCGACAGTCGGCGACCCGGGGCAGGCTTCGAAGCGGGAATACAACTGGGCGGAGTCGCTCTCCTGCGAACTTACGAATGCAAGACGTGACATCGAGTTGCTGCAACGTCTCGAGCAGGAGCGCTACCGGGCCGAATCGCTGGAGCAGAGTCTCGCCGCGGCGCGCCGCGATATCGAGGCCCGGGCCGCGTTGACGGACAAAGCGGCCGAAGAGAAGCAGGCCGCGCAGGGCGGCGCGGAGTTGCTGAACTCCCTGCAAGAGACGCGTGAGCGGGCGGAGCACCTGGAGCGGGATCTGGCGGCAGCGCGGCGTGATGTCGAAACCCAGACCGTGCTGGCGACAAGGGCGGGTGAGGAAGCGTCTCGGCTGAAAGCAGCGGCGGAAGGCGGCGTGGCGGATCTGCAACGGGAGCGCGAACGGTCCGCGCGGCTCGAGCAGGATCTCGAGGCATCGCGCCGCAACGTCGAGACCCAGACTGCGCTGGCGGCGAAGGCAGGCGAGGAGGTTTCCCGGCTGAAAGGGATGCGTGAAAGCGGCGCTACGGAGCTGCAGTCGTCCCTGCAAAGGGAGCGCGAGCGGAGCGCGCAGCTGGAGCAGGATTTGGCGGCAGCGCGGCGCGATGTCGAGACCCAGATGGCGCTGGCGACAACGACAAAGCAAGAAGCTCTGCGGCAGAAGCAGGCAGCGGACGTCGGAGCTGCCGAGCTCAGGCAATCGCGTGAACGAGCTGAGGCGCTGGCTCAGGACCTCTCCCTGTCGCGGAGCTCGATCTATGCATACGAAGCCCAAGCCCGCAAATCCGGAGACGAAGCGACGGAGCTCAGGCAGGCGGTTGCAAGCTGCACGGCTTCGGTCAGCAAATTCACGCCCGATGAAGGTGAGCGGTTCGCGCGGCTGGAGCGGGATCTTGCGGCCGCCCGCAGCAAGGTCGAGACCCAGGCCGCGCTGGCGACCAAAGCAGGCGAGGAGGTTTCCCGACTGAAACAGGAGAGCGAAAGCGGAGCGGCCGAGTCGCAGGGCTCCCTGCAAAAGGTGCGAGAGCGGTCCGCAAGGCTGGAGCAGGATCTCGCGGTCGCGCGGCGTGACGTCGAGGCCCAGACCGCGCTGGCGGCAAAGGCGGCCGATGAAACCCTGCGGCAGAAGCGGACGGTGGAGGCCGGGGCCGCCGAGCTGCGGGAATCGCGTGCCAAGGCCGACGCGCTGGCACAGGAGCTTTCGCAGACGCGAAGCACGATCTACGCCTTCGAGGCGCAGGCACGCAAAGCCGGTGAAGAAGCGGCGGAGCTCAGGCAGGCGGCTGAGAGCGGCGCAGCTTCGGTTCGCAAATCCACACCGGACGCACGTGAGCGACTCGCGCGGCTGGAGCAGGATCTTGCGGCCGCCCGCAGCGATGTCGAGATCCAGACCGCGCTGGCGGCGAAAGCAGGCGAGGAAACCGCCCGACTGAAGCGGGAAAGGGAGAGCGGTGCGGCGGAGTTGCAGAACTCACTGCAAGCGGCGCGGGCCGACCGGCTGGAGCAGGATCTTGCGGCAGCGCGGCGCGATGTCGCGACCAAGACGGCCCTGGTGACGAAAGCAGACGAGGAAGTGTCCCGGCTGAAGGCGGCGGAGAAGAGCGGTGCGGCCGACCTGCAAAAGGAGCGTGAGCGGTCCGCCCGGCTGGAGCAGGATGTTGCGGCAGCGCGGCGCGATGTCGCGACCAAGACGGCCCTGGTGACGAAAGCAGACGAGGAAGCGTCCCGGCTGAAGACGGCGGAGAAGGGCGGTGCGGCCGACCTGCAAAAGGAGCGAGAGCGGTCCGCCCGGCTGGAGCAGGATCTGGCGGCAGCGCGACGCGATATCGAGAGCAAGGCCGTGCTCGTGACCGAAGCGGGCAAAGAAACGTCCCGGCTGCAAGCGGCGGGAAAGAGCGCTGCGGCGGACCTGCAAAAGGAGCGTGAGCGGTCCGCGCGGCTGGAGCAGGATCTGGCGGCAGCGCATCGCGACAGCGAGACCCAGACGGCGCGGGCGGCAAAGGCAGGCGAGGAAATCGTGCTGCAGAAGCAGGCAGCGGAAGCCAGCGCTGCCGAATTGAGGCAATTGCGCGCCAGGGCCGACGTGCAGGCGCAGCACCTCCCTCTGTCGCGGAGCGCAATCCATGCCTATGAGGTCGAGGATCGCAAAGCGCACGGCGCGGCGGTGACGACCGGTGCGACCGCGCGCGACAAGTCCATCGAAGTGGCCACCAATCCAACCGCCGAACAGACACGAGCGGCGCCCGCTCGCGCGGTTGCGCAGCCTGTTCCCGAGCAGGCTGCTGAAGCGGGAGGGTTGGTCGCGCGGGCGAGCTCCTTGCTGCGTCAGGGCGACATAGGCGCGGCGCGGCTTGTACTCGAGCGCGCCGTGGAAATGGGCAGCGCCCAGGCGAGCTTCGCGCTGGCAGAAACCTACGATCCCCTGATTCTTGCGAAATGGGGGACTTACGGCACGCGCGGTGACGAGCGCAGGGCACAAGACCTCTATGCCAAGGCCAACGCCGCGGGAGTCCAGGAGGCGAAATCGCGCCTGGAGGCGCTGCGCCGATAGCGCATGCGCCAACCCACCGGCAATTTCACCGCAATCGTCTTAACGACCGGCGCCACCGCGATCAGCTTCGCTCTGAAGCGAGTGGCGCGTCGCTCGGCCGCAATGTCCGGCGACGCGCTTCGCTTTACCGTTCGCGCAGGGCCTCCTGCCGGTAGCGTGCCAGCGGCGAAAGCAGGTAGCTGATGATCCTGCGCGTGCCGGTCTTGATTTCGACCGTCACCGCCATGCCCGGCCCGAGCTTGACGAGCTTGTCCTCGATCTGCATGTGCGTCCGGTCGAGCGAAACGCGCGCGGCATATTCCAGCTCCTGGCCTTTAGGCTCGCTGCTGCTCTGTGCCGTGCCCAGTGTCCGATCATTGGGGCTGCCCTGTTGCTTATCGCGCGTGATGGCATCCGTCGACACGCTGAGCACATCGCCATGAAGAAGCCCGTACCGGGTGAAGTTGAACGTATCGACCTTGATCTCCGCCTTCTGGCCGGGATGAACGAAGCCGATGTCGCGGTTCGAGAGCATGGCCTCAATCTCGAGCTGGCTCTCGCTCGGGACCACGACGGCCAGCGCCTGAGCGGGCGTCACCACGCCGCCCACCGTATGAACGGCAAGCTGCTGCACGACGCCGTCGACCGGCGCAGTCAGGCTCTGCAGTTTCGTTCGCCGATCCGCCTTGACCACCTCCTGGGCGGCGCTCGCAGCCTTCTGCTCGGCCTTCGCAAGGGCATCATAGGTCGCGCGGCGATACTCCGCGGCAGTCTTGTCCTTGGTCTCCTTCAGCAGCGCGATCGCCGCATCGGCTTCGCGCAGCCGGCTCTGCTGCAGGACGAGGTCCTGCTGCATGGCGACCAGCTCCTGATATTCGGAGAGATAGACGACCTTCGACGCCAATGCCTTCTCGACGAGACCCTTGCGGATGTCGACGCGCTCCTTCAGTACCGGGATCGTCGCCTCCAGCTTGTCGACGCTCGCCGACGTGGTCGCCCGTTCCGCCTCCTTTTGCCCCTGCTGGCGCTCGATTTCAGAAAGCTTTGCGCTCTGTTCGGCGCGCTGGCTGATCAGGAACTGGCGATGCATCTCGATTTCGGCCGCACTTGCGTTTTGCGGCGGCCGGAAGGCCGCGAGCGGGTCTGCGGCCAGCGCGGCGCGCAGCCGCGCGACGTCCAGTTCGGCTGCAAGCAGATCGCTCTTCTGGCGCTCCTGGTCGGCTTCCGTCATTGTCGGGTCCAGCTCGATCAGGACGTCGCCGGCCTTGACGCTCTGGCCGTCGCGGACGCGGATGGCGCGGACCACACCCGTCTCGAACGGCTGGATCAGCTTGGTGCGCCCGCCCGGCACGATCTTGCCGGTCGCGCTCGCGACGATATCGACGCTGCCGAGCGTCGCCCACAACAGCGCGATGCAGAACGCGGCGATGATGCAGGCCCCGATCGCGCGCCCGATCGGCGATGGCGGCGATTCGGCGATCTCGAGCGCCGCCGGCAGAAAGGCGATTTCGTGCTCGCGGCGGCGAGGTTCGCGTCTCGGGAACGCGACGACATTGCGGCTAGCGGACGTCATGGATACCGGCCTGCAGATAATGGAGATTGGCGTAACGGCCGTTGGTGCGGATCAGCTCGTCATGGCTGCCGTCCTCGACGATGCGGCCATGCTCGAGGGTGATGATCCGGTTTGCATTGCGCACCGTCGACAGCCGGTGGGCGATGACGAACACGGTCCGGCCGGCGGAAATCCGCCTCATGTTCTGTTGGATCGCGCGCTCGCTTTCGTAGTCCAGCGCGCTGGTCGCCTCGTCCAGGATCAGGATGCGCGGATCGGTGATGAGTGCACGCGCGATTGCGATTCGCTGGCGCTGCCCGCCGGACAGGCTGCTGCCGCGCTCGCCCACGACGGTGTCGTAACCCTCCGGCAGTTCGAGGATGAAGTCGTGGGCGCCGGCTAGCTCCGCCGCTTCGATGACGCGCTCCATCGGCATCGCCGGATCGGCCAGCGCGATGTTGTCGCGGACCGTGCAGTTGAACAGTACGTTCTCCTGCAACACGACACCGATCTGGCGCCGCAGCCAGCTCAGATCGACCATCGCGAGATCGACGCCGTCGACCAGCACGCGTCCGCTCTCCGGGACATAGAGACGCTGGATCAGCTTGGTGATGGTGCTCTTGCCCGAGCCGGATGAACCCACGATGCCGATGACCTGGCCTGGCTCGACGCTGAAGGACACGTCGTGCAGCACCTCGGGGCCGTCGATGCGGTAGCGGAAAGTCGCGTGCTCGAATGTGACCTGGCCGCGGATCGGCGGCAGCGCCGCGCGGGCCGGCGTGAAGCTCGGCTCGGGAATGGTGTTGAGGATGTCGCCGAGACGATCAATCGACAGGCGGGCTTGATGGAAGTCCTGCCAGATCTGTGCGAGCCGCAGAACCGGCGCGCTGACGCGCGCGGCCAGCATGTTGAACGCGACGAGCTCGCCGACAGTCAGGTCCCCGCTGACCACCAGGCGGGCGCCGAAGTACAGGGTCGCGGCGATGACCAGCTTGTTGATCATCTGGACCGCCTGGCTCGCCGTGTTGTTCAGGCTGAGCACGCGGAAGCTTGCGGACACATAGCCGGCGAGCTGCTCCTCCCAGCGGCGCTGCATCTGCGGCTCGACCGCCATGGCCTTTAGCGTCTCGATACCGGTGACGCTCTCGACCAGGAAGGCCTGGTTCTCGGAGCCGCGATTGAATTTCTCGTCGAGGCGCCGACGGAACAGCGGCGCGGCTCCCGCGGAGATGCCGATGTAGAGCGGAAAGGACGCCAGCACGATCCACGTCAACGTCGTCGAGTAATAGAACATCACCGCAAGGAAGACGACGGTGAACAGCAGATCGATCACCAGCGTGAGCGCCGAGCTGGTCAGGAACTGGCGAATGTTCTCGAGCTCGCGGACACGCGCCACCGAATCGCCGACGCGGCGGGTCTGGAAATAGGCGATCGGCAGCGCCAACAGGTGACGGAACAGCCTGGCGCCGAGCTCGACGTCGATACGGTTTGTCGTATGCGCAAACTGGTAGACGCGCAGCGTCTCGAGAACGGCCTCGAACACGGTCAGCACGACAAGCCCGACGACCAGCACGTCGAGCGTGCTCATGCTTCGATGCACGAGCACCTTGTCGATCACCACCTGGAAGAACAGCGGTGAGACAACCGCGAAGATCTGAAGGAAGAACGACGCCGCCAGCACCTCGCCGAGCAGGCGACGATACTTTTGCATGGCGCCGACGAACCAGGAGATATCGAAGCGCCGCGCGAGATCGGTCAGGCTGGCGCGCCGGGCCATCAGGATGATGCCGCCGTCCCAGATGGCCTCGAGTTGGGCCTGGGTGATTGCTTCGGGGCGCGGAGACAGCGGGCGCTGAACGAGAAGCTTGTCGTCGATAACCTTGCCGAGGATCAGGAAGCTGCCGTCGCGCAGCACCGCAATTCCCGGCAGCGGGGTGACCGCAAGCCTGTTCCAGCTCGTCCTCTGCACCTTTGCCTTGAGCCCGAAATCCTTGGCGCAGCGCAGGATTTCAGTAACGCCGAGGCGCGCTGAGCCGATGCGGTGGCGAATTTGACCGGGGTCGGCAGCGATTCCATGGCAACGCAGCAAGATCGCCAGTGCAATGAGCCCGGATTCATCGTCATGCTCGGATTCGACGCCGGCGGCCGGGGATTCGGTGTTTGCCGGATGGTCTGCGGCATCGTCGAGAGGCCCGCGCATCAGGATGCCGGGTCTCATCGCCAAGAGGCCCTTCGTGAGTCCGTCACGGGCACGCATCAGGCCCTCGCCGGCGCGGTGCATCAGGCCGGCGCCCAGGTCAAACGAGCGCGTGCGGATGTCGGAAAATGCATGACGTGCGCGCTGCGCGAGGCTCTGTGATCCAGCACAGATCAAACCGCCATCCCAGATCGCTTCGAATTCCGCGCGCGTCATCCGGCTCGGATGCGGCGAGGTCGGGTGCAGCACAAGCGCCACCTGGTCGTCGATCTTGCCCAGCAGCAGAAATCCGCCGTCACGCAGCGAGGCGATTCCGGGCAGCTGGATGCCCGCAAGGCGGGTCCAATCCATTGTCCGCGAACGGACTTTGACTCCGAATTCGCGCGCGCAGCGAAGCATCGCGCGAATGCCGATCTCGTCGCTCCCGCAACGATCGCGGAGCTGGTCCGGCACAGTATTCACGCCATGGAGGCGCAGGAACAGAGCTAGCGCGCGAAGCCCTAGATCTGCAGCGGGGGCATTTCCGTTCTGGATCGCCATTCTTACTCAACCCTTCGCGGCTACCCGGCCGCGGTTGTGTTCCTTCTCATGCATTTCCAAAGACTGGGAATTCCAATGCCGCGCATCGACAGAGCATGCGACATACCGCTTGCTCGCAGCCAAAAGGCGCAAGCAACATCAAAGCACTAGGGCCTCGAACCGCGAGGGGATTTCAAAGCAGTGGGATTTTAGACCTGCCCCCCGACTGCTGAACCGGTTCGTTAATGCGCAAAAATGGCGAAAAAAGTTTCAAATCTTGATTTTTGCACCGGTAAATTGCGCGCAAATTTGCCGCATACCCGAACCCGTTGCGCCAGCACGCGTTTTGATCGCTCGGAAACAAATGCGGGCGATGAAGCCAACCGAGATCAAGACCCGCGCGTGACAGTCCCTTCGCCGTTACCGTCGGCGATCGACCGCCCGTTTCCAATTCCCAACACGTTGATGGTACTGCACCCGGGCGCAGAGCCCCCGGGTGCAGTAGCCGGATCAACCCTGAGGTTTGCTCAGGAACGAGTTGTGCGTCCAGCCGGTCCCATTCGACATGGCCGCTGCGATCTGACCACCGTCGACCCGACCGGAGCTACCGGCCAGATACTGGTTCAGCAGCGCAAAGCCCTGGCTTGCCTGGGACGCTCGCGTGCCTTGATCGCCCCAACCGGTCATCTGCGATGCCGTGTTCGCCAGTGTGCTGGAGTCCACGCCCATCTGCTGCTGCCACTGCGCAAAGCCGTGGTTTGCCCAGTTGCCGGTGTTTCCGCCAGTCGAGCTGGACGGCCGGGGATCCGTCACGCGGATCGTCTGCGGGTCCGACGACATCACAGCGCCGGTGGTCGGATCCATAGCGCTCGCGGTCAGCGTGAGGTTCGCGACCGGATGAGCATTGCCCTTGTAGTTCGATGTCAGCGTCAATCCGCTGTCGACCTGCGCGGACGTCAGGGTGATGTTGTTGCCCCTGAGCGTCGTGCCATCGCCGGTCGTGATCGTCTCGTATCGCGGCAGTCCCATGATATTCAGGGTGAGATTATCGTTGGGGTCGGTCGTTGTGAGAGTCGTCCCCAGGTCGACCTGACCGCCTCTGCCGGCCACCCAGAGCGACTTGTCCGCGACGTCGAGCACCGGAGCAGTCACGCTCGGAGTCGTGGGGGTTGTCGGCGTCGTGGGGTCGGTCGGCGTTGTCGGCTGCGACGGTATCGTCGGGTCGGTCGGCGTTGTCGGCGTCGTCGGCGTTGCCGTCGTCGGCGGCGTCGTCGGCTGCGTCGGTGTTGTCGGCGTCGTGGGCGTCGTCGGCGAAGAGGTACCCTTCAGCGGAGGCGGCAGGTCGGCCTGCAACTGCGCAGACGTCATCGAGGTGAAGTAAAGGGTCTTGTAGCTCGTCGTCAGTTCGACCCAATCGCTCATCCCGGCACCGGGATTGTTGGAGAACCCGTCGACGTATGCGGCTGTTGGGGTCGACCACCAATCAGCTCCCAGATCGGCAACGAGATGCTCGTTCGGATCAGTGGTCCTCATATTGGCTTGGACGTAGACCCCATCGACCGTTCCGGCCGAATAGCTGCCGCGTGAGCCCGGCCAGAAATGGTCGTTGTATCCACTGAGAGGCGCAGCGCCCATCGCGCTGCCGTCCGCCTGCCTTGTCACGCTCCAGGCAGAGTTCGTGTTTCCGGAAAAGTCGGCGAGAAACTGAGATCCGGCGATCGGGTCCGTCGCCTGATCTTGCACGAGAGCCCAGCCGCCAGTTTTCAGATGCACCCACGTCTGGAAGTCGGCGATCTGAACGTTGGCCGGATTGGAGTCGTTGGTTGCCCCGGATTTGGGATAGACCTGTCCCCATCCCGTGACGGAGGTGAAATTGGAGGGCGGGGTGCTGCCTGTATGGCCGGTGCTCCCGCCGTACCAGGAATAGCTTGAGGGGACCCCAAGCGGAAACCCTTCGCTGTTGCCAGGCGTGTTTTGATAGATGACATCGGTCAGCGCCACTTTAGTTCTCCATTGCAGACCAAATTTAAGGACGAGGAATTCCGCTGCCGCGCATCAGAGATGTGCGACAGATTGCATGCTCGCGACTTCAGCCGCGAACAGATTCCGATTCCAAAGAATTGCAGCCTCGAACCGCGAGGAGATTTCAAGCAGTGGGATTTTTGGAAGTTGCCCCCCCGACTGCTGAGTCGGTGGGTTAATAATCAAAGATGGCAAAAAAACTTTCAAAGTGTGATTTATACACACGTATAACCTGACCGACATTTACTGCACACGGGCGATTTTCCGCTGAAATTTGCAGCGTTGGTCGGTTTTCGCGCCACATTTGATTTCTGCAAGGCCGCGTCGGCTCGCCTGGCTCAGCCTACGGTCTCATGGATTGCGCAGACCGAGCGCTGTCAGGAGCTCCGGGACAAATGCGCCGTTGTCGCTGGTGATGCGAAACGACTCATCGAGGTCATGAACGCACCAACCAAATCCGTTTTCCTCGACGGCCTGACGCACCGACTGCAACCACGTCGCCCGATCCGATAACGCGGCACCGGTGCGACCGGCGAAGTCGCCAAAACATCCGAACTCACCGCACATGACGCGCTTGCGATCGACCTTGTTCTTGTCGGACCAGGCGGCGACCTCGCCGACCCTGCGACGGATGAACTCGATACCCTGAGGGACATCGAAATACTGCCCTGCGTTGTTGCTCAACTGCTCGACAAGGTACGTCTTTCGCAACACGGAGGTTTGCTCGTCCGACTTCGCCAGACCCGTCGCGCGCTCGATCACCCGAACGCGGTCGTCGGGTTGTGGGGGAAATTGGAGGCGATGCACATACTTGTTATAGGACACATTCACGCCCTGAAGCGTGAAGATGAACGGCTCGTAGTAGTGGAACACGAATATTGTATTCGCGTCGAAGGCGTTTACGTCGATCGAGAGCAGACCATCGATGCTCGCGTAATTCATTCCTGAAAGGATCAGCGTGTGTTTCGGAGCGGCTGATCGTACCGCGTCGTAAAGATGTTTGAGCTGCTCCGCCCAAGCCGTCTTGGAGCTGAAATCCGACGGCGGCGGCGGTTCATTGAACAGCTCCAGCGCGACCGACTGGGGATTATATCTCGCCTGCAACGCCGCTGCGATGCTCGTCTCCACTTCGACAAGACGCAGAAAATGCGGGCCTGCGATTCCATCGGTCAACGTCTGAATGTTCCAGTCCGTGTGCTCCGTACTGACGTGAACGTCGAATAGCACCTTCATGCCGGCCTGAAGGACGGCGTCGACCGATCGAAGGACAGTTTCGATGCCTGAGGTCAAATCAGCCTTGGTCTCGACCGCGAGCAGCGGCGCTGGATCGACACAGATGCGCAGGAAGTCGACTCCGCTGGCGGCAATTCTTTCGAGCCGCTGTTTCGGCATCCAACTGTCCCAGCCCCTACGGATGTTCCAGGGCTCACCCGTCTGCCAATGCGCGAAGGGCTGCTGGATGTTGATGCCGCGCAGGCGGTCGTGCGACGACGCGAACGCGACGTCCGACTGGCTAGCAAGGGACGGCTCGGCGGTTGGCTGTCCGAAGACCGGCGATCGCGTCACGCCGTACGCAGCCGCGCCGGCGACGGCTCGAAGTGCGTGACGCCGGCTCAATCCAGGTTGAGATCTAGGTGGAGCGCCGTTCTTCCGCGACTGCAAGGTTACGTTCTCCAAATGCTACATCGGCCGGCGAACCGGCGGTCATCAAAAGGTGGCGGAAGGACCATCCGGGGCTTCGTGCGGCGACCGCCTCCGGCTGGGACAGGACTATGAAAACGGTGACGATCAAATGCGAGAACGCCACTGTTTCCCGGTTAAAGCTTTGATCGAGCAATGCAACCAGCGTCACGCCGACAAAGATGGCGACCCAGAAGTGCAGAATTCCGGCTTCCACTGATTTTTTCCCGAATGTGTTGATGAGCCGTCGCCGGTCGGACATTGCAGCCACCGGAAGGCTGAACCAGAACGCGGCAAAGGAGATCAGGCCTACCATGCCCGTATCGAAGAATATCTCCACGAATTGATTGTGTGCCTGCAGAAGGAACGGACTGTAGAGCGGGGTTTGGCCGGGGCCATATCCGATCCAAGCTCGTTCCAACCCAAGTGTGGACAGATAGTACCAGTGGTGAATGCGCCAATGGACCGAGGTCACTGCGGTTTGCCAGTCCCACACCACATATTCGCCGTTCATGATGTAGTCCGGAACGGTTTTCAGGTCCGAGAACAACTCTCCAAATGGAGATGCCCACATGAGGATCGCGAATGCCGCCGCGAACGCGGGAAGCAGGGCAGGCCTCTGGACAAAAAGGTATACGCTGAGGGCCACCCCGAGCAGAGCGACTCCGGTCCTTGAAGCGGAAAGGACCAGGGCAACAACAAACAGCGAGTACACCGCGAGGTGAAAGTGCTGAATGGGAAGCCGCATTTTCCGGCGCGACAGCTCGCAAACGAAAAAGGTCAGCACGATCTCCAGGCTGTAGGGTACGGGGTGCGAGGAAAGACCCGCCACCCGTTCAAACTTGTCGTATTGCGTGACGAGCTCTGCATGACCGGTCAGGTATTGACCGAGCCCCACCGCGGAAATGACGAACAACAGCCACATGTAAACACGATGGAGGCGCGGGCAAAAATCCGGATGACGATAAAGGGCGGCAAGTAGCGTGACGAACATGATCAGGTGCACGTACCTGAACATCTCGTACAAGGCGGTATACTGGTTGACGATCTTGCCGGCTCCGAAGCCATTGGTGACAAAAGACAGGATGCAAGCGGCAACAAAGACGGACATGGCTATCAGGAGTACGAACAGTCTTTTATGTATCCTGACATGTCGCGCGTGCCAGGCGGCCACAACACCGATCCCGATGACGGTGAGCGACAGGATCATGGAAAAGCTCGTCCCGGACAGACGGTCGAGGCCGTTGGAGATCGATCGAAAGAACGTATAGATAAGAAAGTACAGCAGCAGTGTATTCATCTTGAACGTCGCTTTGCTTCGATCGGTTTGAGGCAATACCTCAGCCGCGGGACGGGCATGGCGCGTTGGCCGGCACGCCGCGTGCGCAGCTCGCTAGGCGGTGCTGGGCGGCGCCGTCCGGGACCGCGCATGAGGACCGCCTCGACGAGGCTCGATTGCTCTGCGATAGCATCCGAGAGTGCGCTCCGCGATAGAGCGCCAGTCCTCCCGCTCAGCCAACCAGTTGCGTGTCTTCTCGCGCAGCTCCAACGGCCACGGACTGCGTGCAAACGATGCCAGGCGATCCGCGAGCCCTGATACATCTCCCACATGAAAATAGTGCGCGTCATTCAATCCGATCTCCAGGTGAGCAGGAATGTCACTGGCCACCACGGGCAAACCGAAGCTCAGAGCTTCCAGTAGCGCGATCGGCAAGCCTTCGTGCGAGGATGGCAGAACGAATATGCCTGCGTGGGCGTATAGCTCCCGCAGTGCGAGGCCGCACTGGAAGCCCGCCATGATCACCCCAGCGGTCGCCCCCGCGCGCGCCGCAAGCATTTCGGTATACGCGTCTGGATGCTCGGAGGCGCCGACGAACACGAGCTTCCATCCGGCGAGTCTGGCATCGGCAAAGGCCTGAATCAGGTCGGTGTGCCGCTTCTCTGGTACCAGCCGGCCCACCATAAGCACATATCGTCCCGGCGTAAGCCCAAGCTTCTCCAGCACCGAGGTGCTTTTCGGCACGTCAGGCAAGGTGACGCCGTTTGGAATGAGGTCCGAATTCAAGCCGTACTTGTCCCGCACCAGCTTTCGGATGGTCTGGGAGATGACGATGCGGCCGTCGGAGAATCGCATTCCCCAGGCCTCGCCGGCGCGCAGGGCCATCCTGGCCAATCGGCCCCACTTCTCCCGTTCGTAATCCGGGCCGTGGTGCGTCACGACAACATGCAATCCCAGCAAGCGCGCGAGTGGCGCCATCAAGGCCGGCCCGATGGCCTGGATGTGCAACACGTCCGGCCGCTGCCATGCGGCGACAAGCACTCCGAGGAACGAATGGACGATTGTCTCGAGACCCGAGGTCTTCGGACACCATACCCGCTGGTAACGTACACCCTGCCACTCGTTGCCGCGATCAGGCGGCATATACGAGGAGCGAACGATCACCTCGACATCGCAGCCCAGTTCCTTGAGATGAGGGCAGAGGTGCTCTGCGTGAACTTCCACTCCTCCCTGCACATTGGGAAATCCACGCAGGCCAAGCATGATCACCCGCAGTACCAGATGATCCGCACTCACTGCACCCTCCCGTCAAATTAGTTGTTCATGAATTCCTTGAGCGGATATCGCGCGTCGACCGTTTCTCTCCCGCGCACCAATCGCGCCTTTTGCTTTTCGTTGAGGAATGACGTTCGCTGGACACGCGGAGTAGGCGCGACGTTGGAATAATCAATGTATTGATCGAAGCAGATCGCCCGGCCGAGCTCGACCTTCAGCTTGTTCTTCAGCACCCAGATGAGCGGTCCCATCTTCGGTGCCTGCGGAACCAGCGTTGAGCGCATTGCCGTGCGCGCGGTCGTCACCATCCAGCAGTTTTGTTGGCAGGCGTGAACCTTGGCGACGGAGTTCTTGGCCGCGTCGCTCTCTATGATCTCGCTCCAGGACTGGCGCGCCAAATTGCCCAGCGGCAGGTCCGACCGCACATTGCAGGCCCACACATCTGACCAGGGGTCGATGAATGCGAAATCGGTGCCCGCGCTGCAGCGTATCAGCCGCGGGTGGCCGAGGATCTTTTCAATCAAGCCCAGATTCAGGTAGGCGCGAAACCAGTTCTTCGGCTTGTTGCTCTTGAGCATCGCAGTGATAAGCCCTTCCACTTGCCGGGCCACGGCGACGCGCTCGTAGAAATAGTTGTCGTTCTTGTAGAACTGCCACGCGTTGTGCAGCGTCGAGGTCGCAAGTTCGAACCCCATCGAACGCGCCAGTTCATAGGTTCGAACGAGCTGAGCCACATTCTCGTCCTGGATGACGAAGGCGAATCCCAGGTCTTGCCCGCCTGCCTCCTGCAGCATGCGAAGTCCGGCTACCTTCGTGGCATAGCCGTCCTTCTCGCCGCGGATGCAGTCGCTGGTGGTCGCGTCACCCTCGAGGCTAAAACGAACCTTGATCTTCGGATGCTTCTTGATGATGGGGAGGAGACGCTCGGGATGCAGGCCGTTCGAGCTGATCTCTATAATTCGGGCCTTGGGGTGGAGCAGGTCCACCATCTCGGCCAGATCCTTCCGCAGAGTCGGTTCTCCGCCGGAGATATTGAGATTATCGAACCCCCCAGGAAGCTTCGCCAGGGTCTCGAGCGTGACCTCTTCCTTTGGATCGGTCGGATTCTTCCAGATGTAACACATCTGGCATCTCGAGTTGCAACGAAACGTGGAGATGACGGTGAGGTCCATTTGCAATCCTCAATGCGATGAATGCCGCTCGCTCACCAGTGATCGGTAGACGGCCATCAGTTCGGTGTTATGCTTCTCGAGAGAGAAGTCCGCTTCGACGCGGCTTCTTCCTGCTGCTCCCATGCCTGCACGGCGTGCGGCGTCGCTCATCAGGCAATCGAGGTGACGTCGAAGCTCGTCCGTATTGCCGGGCTCAAACAAGAGCCCCGTCACGCGATCGTCCACGAGCTCCGGAATGCCGCCGACGCGGGTCGCTATGACCGCCTTGCCATAGGCCATCGCCTCCAGCACCGACATCGGGCAGTTCTCGCACCACTCCGAAGGCACAACCACCACCGAAGCCTCGGCGATCGTCTCGTTCAAAGTCTCGCCAGACAGCTGGCCCGCGAAACGCACATTCCGGGTGAATTGCGCCTTCAAATTATCCGCCAGCGGGCCGGAGCCTGCGATGACGAGAGGCCACCGGCAGTCCGCTGCTTCGTGGGCGCGCAACAGCGTCTCCGCACCTTTTCCCGGCGCGAGCCGGCCGCAATAGAGCACGTATCCCTTGTCCCGATCGCTCGCCGAAATGCCGGTGACATCCACGCCATTGTAGAGCACCTGGACCCGGTCCGCTGCGAACCGCGGCAACACCGACTCCCGCATGAACTGACTCGGCGCGAGGAAGCGATCCACCTTCTCGTAGCTGCCGAACCAGCGCTGAATGACCGCCTCCATGTAAAGCGTAGCGCTCTGTGCGATCGAGCCGTCAGCGCAGCGGTGCATCAGCACGTGATGGAAATCTCCGGCGAGACACGACGAACATAATTGGTCCTCTCGCATGCGGGTGTGCACCGGGCACACCGGCTTCGAATCGTGCAGTGTCAGCACGACCGGAATCCCGCGCGACTTGGCGACGCCGACAATCGACGGGGTCAGCTGGTGATAGATGTTGTGGCAATGCATCAGGTCCGGCCGGGTCTCCTCGATCAGGGATGCGAGTTTGCTCACGGCTTCGCGCGAGTGAATCAACGAGAGCGCGCTCTTGATCTTGGCGAGATGGCCGCCGGTCCGGTATTCCTGGCGAGACACGAAGTGATTTGCATAGCGGGATTCGATGTTCCGCTCGTGCTGCATCGCGAAGTCAATGACGTCTGCCCCGCTGCTCGTCAGGAACATTCTTTCCTGAAGCAGCACTGCCTCTGCGCCACCGTTGTTGAACAGAAACTTATTGGCGAGCAGTACTTTCATTAGGGCCCTCGACACGCACATCACAAAGGCCGGCATCACCAGTGGCCGGTGCACTCTGTGTCCGACGAAAAGCTACCGTGAAAGCAGTTCGATGCAGGCGGCGCATTCAGAGTGGAGGCGATGAAATCTGGGGTACCCAGTAGTGAGTACCAGCGCCGTGGTTGCCAGAGCGACGCGGTTTGTTGATAAATGGAGGGCTGTTTCCCATCGGAAACATTGCTGTGTTCACGACGGCTATTTGAGGATGAGCATGGGGAGATCGCACACGCAATCAAATGAGCACCGAAGCCGCTTGGTCGGCTTGCACGCAATCAGCCTGTCCGGTGGTGGCTTCGCGTGAAGCGACTTCTCAGCCGAACCATATTCCATGCGGCTAGTTGGGCGGGATTTGCGCCTGCTTTGCGCAAGGCATTTGCCGGCAGGGCCGCTATCCTGATGTTCCATGAGATTCAGCAGGACTGGCACTCGGAGCTGAAGACCGGTGCATCGCCTGATTTCCTTGAATACACTCTGAAGTGGCTGCGCCAGCAAGGATGGGAGATCGTCAGTCTCGATGCATGTCTCGAGCAACTGGCGGTGGATCCGCAACCCCGCCGGTATGCGGTGCTTACCTTCGACGACGGCTACAAGGACAACGTCACGACTGCATTGCCAATCCTTGAGCGAAATAACGCGCCCTTCACCGTCTATGTTCCAACGGGTGCGGTGACGCGAACGATGCAACCGTGGTGGCTGGGCTTGCGCGACCTGTTCCGCTCGAGAGACAGTCTTGCGATCGACGCAATGAACATGCGATTCAGCTGTCGCGATTTTGACGAGAAAGCATCGGCCCTGGAGAAGGTGAGCAACTGGGTCCATGAGGATTACCAACGAGTCGAAATGCTCGCCCCTACGTTCAGCAAGGCCGATCTATCGCTGGAGGCCTTGAACGACACCTATTTCATCAATGAGCGCGAGCTTCAGGCCCTGGCGCGACACCCCCTGGCTTCGATTGGCGGACACACGGAATCGCATCCAGCACTCGCGTGCCTGAGTGCAGCTTCAGCGCGCGCCGAAATGGCGGGTAATCGCACCTATCTGGAGGCATTGCTTCAGCGCCCGGTCCGGCACGTCGCTTTTCCCTACGGCAACTCCAGGGCATGCGGTCCTCGAGAACAAGATCTCGCGGTGGAAGTCGGTTTTTCGACTGCAGTCACAACTCGGCATGGACAGATACCTGATCGCAAGCCGAATCCGTTTGGGCTTCCTCGCATCGCGGTCGGAGGTCCATCCGACGGCAGAATTCCGTTCGAAGGGCGAATGAATGGCGTCCAGTCGGCGGTCGAGATGCTGTTCGGTCGCAGCAATTGATATCGTGCATTCCGATCGCGTCGAAGAGCCGAGTGCACGCGAATTCTGGCTCGGGCACGAGAAGCGGCCGGCGATCTCGTGCGCCAGGATCGGCCGCCGACAGCGCTCCACACGATCATGCGTGACTGGCGATTCCTGAAATCCAGCGATGGAAGCCGGAGCCGGGCGGGCAGGTCGCGAAATTGTAGCCGATCTTGGGGTTCACCTTCAGGCGATCCAGTGTGCCGAGGTCACTGACTCTCGTGACTGACCCGTCTGCAGCAAGAGAAAACACTGGAAGTCCGAGTGCCTCGAACACATACCTCGTGGTCGCGTGGCTGCGATCCTGGCCATGATCTTCGTAGATGATCAGCGTGTCGCGCTTCAGAACCTGCCGGGCGCCCTTCAGGGCCGCAACCTCCTGGCCCTCGACGTCGAGCTTGATGACGAGCCGATCGCTGTCGGTCAGCTGCTGGTCCCTTGCCAGCGCATCGATCGTTATCGACATGACGGGCTCGGTGTGTGACGGACGGCTGCTCTGCGACGTTACGATGTGTCGGGCCGAATGAGGTCCGTCGTCGGAGAAGAACAGGCTGCGCCCGTCGTACTCGAACAACGCCCTGCGGCAGATCTCGAAGCGCTGATCATTCGCGTCACGGTTCTGCTCGAGAATTGCAAGCGTCTCCCGTGAAGCCTCGACGGCAATCGCGCGCTTGCGACCCAGCATTTCCGACGTGACGAGAACGGACCAGTATCCGATGTTCGCACCGCAATCGAAGAACGTATAGTCGGTATCCTTCAGCCGCAGCAGAAGCGTCGCTATGTCCGGCTCGTAGGTCATGCCGGGCTGGCCGATGAAGAACGCATTCCAGTAGACGTCGTTCAGCTCAAAGTACAAGCGGCTGCCGTCGGCGAAATGCACGCAAGACAGCTGGGAATGCAGAAGCGGCTTGACCGCCCGCATGGCAAGTCCCATGCCGCGCCCGGTACTCCGCGCAACAACCGTGTGCAGAAGCCTCACCAGGCCCATGGAAAGCCGGCTCCCTGACACCTCGTATTCGAATGTACCCCGGTCCATCAGGTACCGCCTCCCGTGCGTAAGTCCGATTGCAGCAGCCGCGTCCTCGGATGACAGCGAACGCATTCAACTACCTCCCCAATTCATGTACGCGTGTCCCGACTGCCGCGAGCAGGCTGCAGGTCAAGAATGGTGGCGCTGGCTTCCGGCCGTATTGCCTCGGTACGCGGTTCGGATGCGCCTCTCCCCGTTGCGCGCCTGACCAACGCGAGGAGCGCCGTGGTGGCCGTGATATCGATCCCTTCCGCCGAATAAATGTAGGCCGCTGACCACGCCCTGGTTGCGATACCTGCGCAGGCGCCGGCAACCGCCGCTCCTGTTGTCCCGAAGGCCAAGGTCGCGCCGATCATGGCCAGGATCCCCACCGCCCAGGTGATCACCACGATGTGCATCGCGGCGCGCTGATGCCCCGTCATGTTCAAGGCGATGGGCCCGATCCCGAAGTATGTCGACACCAGCATGCCGATTGCCAGGACCATCAGGACGCCGTAGGCGCGGGTGAAGGTCTCTCCGAACGCCATCAGCGCGAGGTCGCCGCCAAGCGCCAACGTCGCAACGCAGCCGAGGACAGCGACAAACGCACCCAATGACGCTCCCGACGTGACGCGTGTGATTTCCGCATGACGATTCTCATCGAACAGACGTGCGATGAGGGGCGCCGCGGGAATGCAGAAGGTCGCCAGGAAGAAATCAAGAAGGAGCGCGATCCGGCTGGCAGCGTAGTAATATCCAGCGGCTTCCGGGCCGACCATGACCGAGATGACGACGAGGTCGATCGTGCCGCCCATGATACTGGTGACGCTGGTTACCCAGAAAGGTCCCGAACTGGAAAGGACGTCGCCAAGCCGGTCGTTGGACCGCCTCACCGCCATGGTGAAAACCTTACATCCCTCCGCGAGATGCCGCAGGTAAATGTTCTGAGCGGCGATCAGCACGACCAGGATTGCAGTCGCAATCAGCAGAACGTCTTGCGCCGGCAGCGGATGGCCATACGTCGCGAACAGAACGGCGCCCAGCAATATGATGAGAAACCGCCACAACACGTCCTTCGAAACGAGCGCGAGATTGACGGAGCCGAGCGTGCGCCCTAGCGAGCTCTGCATTTCGATCAAGGACAACGGCAATATCAGAAGCACGCTCGTGGCATATTGCCAGCTTCCGAATATTCCGTCGCGGCCGTGAGCGGCGACGAACGGAAGGAGGGCGATTACGGTCACGGCAACGCTGCCCAGACATGCCACACGAACCCGCTTCGCGACGATCGAGCCGATCTCCGGGTAGTCTTTCCGGGCGGCGATGCTTGGTATTTCCCGCAACACGCGAAATTGCTGACCGACGAGGCCGACCGTGGAGGCGACGAGCGCGAACGTCATTAACGACATGAGCGCACCGTATTCCTCTATGTTCATCATCCGCGCAAAGCTTACGCCGAAGAGGAAGGAGACGACGGCGCCCGAGCATCGGTATGCCAAAGCCAGCCATGACTGCCGGAAGACATTGCTGAACATGGTCGCCGGTCCGCCGGGCGCTTGGGTAAAGCTCGTCATTGCTCAAGCCAACGTTGGTGGACGCCACGTGGCGCCCAGTAATTGTGATCGAGCTCTTGCCCGGAATTCCCGGTTCGGCGCACCTCGCGGGCGGAGGAGCGGACTGCGCGGAGGCTGAGCGTTCAAAGGCGACTCATTGTCAAATCGACACATTGTCGCAGGGTCGAATATAACCCCACGACTGCGGAGAGCGTTCGGCCCTTCTGGATTACCCACTCCGGTGGCCGCAGCGGGAAACATGCTGCCTTCATCGCGATGAAGGCGGTTCGCCGACGCGCACTGTTCGGCGGTGATGTACGGGGGCATTTCAATCGAGCTGGCGGTATCGCGATCGGGAGCCATTCATGCGACTATAAGTCAGGATTGGCCTCCTTGTACGTGTGTTGTTTCTCGACCTTGAACGAACCATCGAAATGGGGCTTGACGCCGCTCGCCTTGAGCCCCTGGACCACTGCAGTTCCTCCGGATGCGGTGCCTGCAGACCTGCGCACGGGCGCGTGTTCCCGGTCAGACCTGTCGCGCAGCAATCCTATTCCAATCCCCAGAAGCATGCCGCCGAGGATCGCTGATCCAAGTATCAATCGGGCGTTTGGCGAGCTGGCCGTGTAGGGATGAGACACCCCGGTGAGCAGACGAGCCTCGAACACCGGCGCGGATTGCTGCTGCATGGCGTCCATGTAACGCAACATCCGGAGGAAGCTGTCATACGTTTTGGCGGCGGCGTCCGCCGTGGCTTCCAGTTCGCGGAGTTCGTCTTGCGTCGTTCCGGTCGATTGCGACGAGGGTGGACCTGCCGCCGCGGTGTTCGCGGGAGCCGCCATGCCGGTCTTGTAATCCGCTACGGCCTTTTTGGCAGTCGACGCCTGGCTGCTCAATTCGTTGACGCGATCCTTGACCCATTTCTCGTTTTGCAGACCCCATTTGTATTTCGCGTCCATTTGCGTCGTAATGTAGGTCTCTACGATGGTGTCCAGGACCTGCGCTGCCCGATCGGGGTCGGCGGAGTTGAAGGCGAGATCGACAATGTAGGTCAGGCCGGCGCGCTTCACTGAAAGCTTGCGCGCGAATGCTTCCATCGCATCACGCGTGACGACGTCCGTGTCCGGTCTGCTCCAGCCGAGCATCCCTGATATCGACCGACTGAAACGGTGCAGGGCGCCGCTGGAGAATTCCCGATCCCCCGCCAAACCGAGCTTCGCGATCGCCGCGCGAGCGACGCTCTCGGACTTCAGGATTGCGACCTGACTTTCGACGGCCGTCGTTGCCGACGCCGTGTCGTTGGAAGAAGCCGACTTGGCGTCGACGATGAGTTGCGCGGTTGCCGTAAACGTCGGAACGGTGACAACGAGATAGAGCAAGCCGGCGCCAAACATCAGAAAACACGTCAGCAGTATGATCGAGAGGCGGCGGCGCAAAAAGGCGAAGCCCTCAGCCACGAATTCGGCCGGCGAACCAAATTCAGGCGGCATCGGGTCCTGAGGTGCCGAATTGTCTGTTCTGTGAGTTTGCAGCATTTGTCTCGAACCTGCAGTTGCTGGTGGCCTACCGAAGCCTCCGCCGATCAAACGGGAACGGGATCGATTGCAATGCCCTTGCGGCCTTGCTGTACGGAGTGCACGCAGCAATCGACATCGCGTTAACAGGCATTCCAATAGACCTT
>NZ_JAQOSR010000280.1:0-6347 GCF_046718885.1 Bradyrhizobium sp. UFLA01-814
GTCCCGGGATGATCGGACTCAGGTTCCGGAAATAACGCGTATGAGCGCAAGAAATCGCCTCTTTGTGCCCGGAGTCATACGGTGCCCGATGACACAATTCCTTGGCCCGCTCCATGCACTCTCATGGGAGCCAGGATTTTGCCACGTCCTTCCTGGGGCCGGACCAACGCCGCATCGCATGTATTTCAAGCGAGCGGCGTTGTTGTTTAAAGACCAACGAAAATGACCAATCCCGACTGTCCTAATTTGGCGGAGCGAGTGTCCTAACCAGGACAGCACTCGAGAGACGTCCGATCGTAATGCGTCCACCCGTCGACGCCATCGAGCACGACATAACGGCGCTCTCTCAGTTCATCCGAAAACCCTTCACGGACGACGCGCCCCACCAGGCGCTGGCTGCCTTGTTCCGGATCGAAGATGGCAACCGGCGCGTCATGAGCGGCTTCTTGCTGCACTTGCGTGTCGATATCGGTGGTTGCGGAGTCTCGTAAGCCCCGGTTCTTGCGATTGATAGAACAAGTCGTTCCGAGAATGGCGGCATAGCCAGGCGGCCCATTTGACTAACGCGAGGATAACGGCAGGGCAATACCGGAACTAGTCATCCGGACGTCGGTACGGATCGTACCTATCTGCGCGCTCTAAATCTCTAAACGCTATTGGTACCGACGTAGCCGGCGGGAGCTAGCTCCGTCTGCATTGACGCCGGCGATGTTGCAAACAGAGCGTGGATTTGAATGACCATTGTTATCGTCGCCGCTTTCATGGTCACTCAGTCCGTAACGTCGCGGCTGTTATGAGCCGCATGACGGCGACGCAGTAGGGTCATCTCCGCATCAGAAACGGTCGAGTCATCGCATTTCACGACTACGCGTATGTTTGGACGCAATATCGCGCCGGGAACATCCTTGTGATTCGCACCAGAATCGAATCGTGTTAAATCATGCCGAGCCGATATGATCGATCCAATCAAAGTCCAGACGCGTAACGCCGACGGCATCACGGCGCCGCTGCGGCACGCGACCTTCCGCCGCATTTGGCTTGCGAGCCTCCTCTCCAACCTCGGCATCTTGATTCAAGGTGTCGGTGCGGCCTGGGCGATGACGCAGATGACGTCCTCGGCCGACAAGGTCGCGTTGGTGCAGACCGCGCTGCTGTTGCCGGTAATGTTGATTTCGATCCCAGCCGGCGCGATCGCTGATATGTATGACCGGCGGATCGTGGCGCTGGTTGCGCTTGGCATCGCGTTCGCCGGCGCAACCGCCCTGACGGTCGTCGCCTGGTCGGGCCTCGTCACACCCAACCTCTTGCTTGTGCTCTGCTTCGTCGTTGGCGGCGGCATGGCGCTGATGGGACCGTCTTGGCAATCGTCGGTCAGCGAACAAGTGCAGTCGGAAGCCCAGTTGCCTGCGGCCATCGCGTTGAACGGCATCAGCTACAATATCGCACGCAGCGTGGGGCCGGCGATCGGCGGGATGGTGGTGGCGACCGCGGGCGCAGTGGCTGCATTTGCACTCAACTCGCTCCTCTATCTGCCGTTGATGGTCGCGTTGTTCCTGTGGGAACGCATCAGCCGGCCCTCACGGCTGCCGCCTGAGAGATTGAGCCGGGCCATGGTTTCTGGTATGCGCTACATCAGCAATTCACCGTCGATCAAGATCGTGCTGGCCCGCACTCTGGTGACCGGCATCGTCGGCGGCGCGATCACTGCGCTGATGCCGCTTGTCGCGCGCGACCTTTTGCATGGCGACGCGCAGACCTACGGTATCATGCTCGGCGCCTTTGGCCTGGGTGCGGTGATAGGCGCGCTGAACATCACCGAAGTGCGCAAGCGGTTGAGCGGCGAGGCCGCGATCCGCGCTTGCGCGTTGTCCATGGGCGCTGCGATCGCCGCAGTCGCACTCAGCCGCGAAACGGTGTTGACCGCGGCAGCACTGGTCCTGGCGGGGGCCGTGTGGATGATGGCGTGGGCGGTGTTCAACATTGGCGTGCAGCTGTCGGCGCCGCGCTGGGTGGCCGGACGCGCGCTTGCAGCCTATCAGGCGGCGAGCTCCGGCGGGATTGCCGTCGGCAGTTGGGGTTGGGGCCATCTGACCGACACGGCCGGAGTTGCAATCGCGCTGCTGGTGTCGGCCGCGCTGATGCTCGCCTCACCACTAATCGGTCTTTGGCTGCCTATGCCCCGCATCGTCGCGCGGGATGAAGAGGCCAGTTTGCTCGCCGATCCTGAGGTACGGCTCGGCTTGACCGGACGCAGCGGGCCGCTCGTCGTCGAGATCGAATACCGAGTTGCACAGGAAAATGCGCGGGCGTTTCATAATGTCATGCAGGACGTACAATTGTCCCGCCAGCGCAACGGCGCCTATGGCTGGTCGATCGCGCGCGACATTGCCAATCCCGAATTGTGGACCGAGCGCTACCACTTCCCGACCTGGTTCGACTACTTGCGCTGGCGCAACCGCTCGACCCAGTCGGAGCGTGCGCTGGAGCAGCGAGCAATTAACTTCCACATCGGCTCCACGCCGGTACGCGTCCGCCGCATGCTGGAAAGGCCGTTCGGCTCAGTACGCTGGAAAGACGATACGCCGGACCACACGACCGCCGAAACGCTGCCGGAGATCCCAAGCAGCAAGGGCAGTACGCAGTCGGCCGCATCGGAAGACCAAATGTCCCAGTGTGCCAGCAGGCAGCGGAAAGCTGCAAGCCGTTCGAAATGAGGCATGCGGATTGTCCTGGAAATAATCGCGGGTTGCTTGAGCATTACCGCACCTTCCAGGATGGGTGCGCCATCGCGGCCTCACCCGAGGATTGACCAACCCTAATGTCGGGCTGACTGGGATGTTAGCGAATTCCAGTATACTGCGCTCGCAGCTCAGTCTCAATGTGCAGCTTATGCTCGAGCCATCCGAAAATGCGATCGTCGAAAGACACGAAGCTTTCGATCTCCCCTGCAGGAGCCCGGATCATCTGCGGTATGGGCCAACTCCACGTTGATGCGCGCTGCCATGCAGTCAGCTTGAAGCGTGACCGCCTCCGATACGCTGACGATGCTGCTTCCCCCGGCGACCACCAGAGCTGGGCATCGCAGCTGTCGCACCAATCGCGAGCGAAGCTCCGACACCACGTCCGCGTTGGCTGTCATCCTTGTCATCCAGCCCACAGACGCCAATAATCGCACCAGACTCCAAAAGCCATAGTCGCAAACCGCCGCAACGACGCGGCTATCAGATACAGCGAAATCAGTAGCTAGAGCCGCCGACAATCCTTCTCCGTAGACGCCGATCCGACGGGCATCGACGTCAGGCGGACTTGACAAGTAATCCAAGCAGCCAGACAACATAGTTCCGATTTGACGCCCGTGCGATTTGAGACGTCGTCGTGAGAGACAATCAGAACCGACGTGCCTCGACCAATCACCGCAGGCAACAGCCTTCCGAGCAGCGTCGCTCCTGTTTCTTGTTCGCTGCTGATGCAGATGACTGCCGGCGCGCACAATTCGGGATCACCCGCGGGCAAATAGTAGGCTTGGAATTCCTCGGCTGTTTCACCTTCAGCCTAGCGCGAGGATAATGGATAAGACGAACGTCGCCGCGCCCTCCCGGTCCGAGAGTGGCCGAGTAGCGCTCGCCGTTGATCGTAAACTGGCTGGGTCCGAACTGGTTTGGCAGCAGATTGATATTACCCTGCACGTCAATCAGGATGTCTGAAGCTAGCCGGGAACCGTGCTCCCAGCCCTCCCCAACGATAGTCCCGATATCCCGCAGCTCTTCAAAAGACCCTGATGGACCAACGAACGACGCTCGTCCGGCAATGCCAGAAGCCAGCATCGATTGACCATCGTCGTGCAAGTCATGAGGCGTGGGCGGATTGATATTAACCAGTGACTGACGATCGCCGTAGATGTCTGACGACGGATGCCGTGCAGATGATGATGGAGCGGGTCCTCCCCACCGTTTCCTTCAACAAATCCCAAGCTCCCTCGCTCGGGGGCGCCGGCATTGCTGGAAGGTCGTAAAACGAGCTGAACTGCGGGCCACGGTACGGCGCGGATGATGAGGGTCCGGTTTCTCGGCTCGGCTCCCTCAACAATGTCGGCTGCATCCCGTCGTAAGGTACGCTCGATGATCGAGAGGGCCCATAGATCACCTCCCTCAACGAATCCCGGCTCCCTCACTCGTCGTCGCAGGTGTTGTCGGGTAGCGCGTGCGGCGCCCCGTATTCTTGCACGCCTGCCCGACCACCTGAATGCACTTCGGGAGGAGGCAACCCTAGCCCTCGGTTCGCGTCGAGGATTTGTTGGTATTGGCCAAGCCTCCGCAAATCAGGGTAGAGTTTCGTCTCCTGGGTTTCACGCTTGTACGCCCTAACGTCACTGGCAAACCCATTGGTGAGGAGACGACCAGCCATGGCTCCTCCGTTTTGGGTTTGCAGCCAATCACTCAGCCTGGAAGGGCGCCGAGCCTGCCTATCGACAGTCTCCGGCTCGATCCTGTGTGTCGCTTTTTCCGCCGCAGCCCACATGTCGATGAGAGTAGCATCTGCGGGGTAAGGATTCAGGCGGCGGACATCGGCTGACAGCGCCCTTCCGGCGCGTGCCTCCCGGAGCTTGTTCAACGCCGCCTTCATGCGAGTGCCGAGTTTTTTTATCGGCGCATGGGTTTCTGCATCGACATCCAGCCCAGGTGACAATGCGGGGTTGTCAGTTCGAGCTGCAATTGAAGCCCTGCGGTTCTCGCGCACACCGCATTTCTCAGGGTGCCATCGCTCAAGCTGCCAGTGGCGCTCGCCGCGAACTCCTGAATGATCGCTTCGTCCTCCTCGCGAACCCCTTGCGTTCGCGCCGGCTGCTTAGCAGGGTCGGCGCGAAATGTGATCAAAGTGAACTCTTGATGCGCCTCGGAGCCGGACGACTTTCCGCTGCCGTTTCCCCCAAACGCCTTTCCAACTCCTGACTTGATACGCGACCACAGTCCACGTCTTGGAACGGTGGGCGACTTCGTCGTTTGCTGTTCTTGGGTTCGATCGCTGACCGCGGATCTGGTCGGGTATAGCGTACGATGCTGAAAAGATCTTCCTGCAAATTGGACTGCGGCGATAACTGGGTCGCCCTCCCCCGGCGCTCATGGGGGATATCTGCGCTGTGGCGCGCGCTGCTGATCGAATCGTCCCTCAGCCGCGAACATGACGGCAGCTGCATCCAACCGCCGAGTTCGGCGTGCCGGATCTGTCCAGTCTGCGCCTCAGGGCTCTCGTCAAGTAAATTCGAGCTTGCGGAACTCGCATCGGGTGAATTGAGTTGCAACCTTTCGGTCTGTTGCTCAAAGCTGCGTTGCCGGGCACGCGGCTGTTGTCCCGTCCGCTGCTTTCGCTGCATGGCGGCGTACTGCCGCACCCAAGCTCCTGCATTGAATGGGTCGACTGGATCCATCATGCACTTCTTTTCTCGGTAAAGGTCCCGTGGGCTCGCAGACTTGCGCTCGTCATTAGTGGGCACGCAGGCGGCAGCGGCTCGAGGCGAGAGCAAGACTCAGCCTCTATAGGAGGCAGCTGTCGAAAAGCTGACGAGTGTAAGGAATTCCAGATCAAAACGGCAATCGAACCCAGCTTCATCGAAAACTGCGGTCCGAAAGCGCCTGCGCACTGGCGATGACTGCCTGAGTGCGCTGATTTCCGACGAAGTCGCCCACCGTTCCAATTTGCTCTCGCCCGAGTGCGAGGCGTTTTGGCCCGTGGACTCTCCGGCATGGGGCGAGGTCGACCGGGAATGGGACCTGAACCTCTTCCGCTTCGGTTACTGCGGGCATGTGGGCGACGCACTGGATAATCATAGCTCACACTCATCGCGTTGCATTTTGACCAGCGTCGTCAACCACCAACCACCGACCCGGCACACGCCAATGAGCTGATCAGGACGATCCGGACCATCAAAGATCAGCTTCTTGCAAGAATTAGTCCAGCGTACGAAACGTACACTGCAATGATAGCGCCGCGACGCACCTCAGGAAGCAAGATCGGCGCATATTGGATGCGTGACGAATTTTCGAAAATCATTCGCAGCTGTCCACGTCGCGATGAGTGCAGGTTCGCCGAAACGTATAGTGCCGCGCTAGTCACGATCCGCGAGCGGCCGATGATCGATGCCTCAACGCTAAACGCTGAAGCAAAGTGCACCGAGCTGCTACTCGATCTTCTCAACGCCCCACTCGGATCAGATCGGGACGACAGAAACGAAAAGCCTCCCAGCACTCGTCTTGATATCGGCCTCACACCTCGGCTAGATAGAACAGGCTTCAAACTGGAGATACTGCAGTGGCGATGGGTACCGTGAAGTGATTCAATCCGACCAAGGG
>NZ_JAQOSR010000281.1:0-6259 GCF_046718885.1 Bradyrhizobium sp. UFLA01-814
AGCCGGCGCCGACCACCGCAACGTCGACCTGCTGCGTGGTTCCGCTCTGCGTGGAGTCTGAAGCGCGTGCTGCAACTGCTGCGTCTGGCATGCCATTCCTCCCGTATGTTTTGATTTGACGGAAGGCTAGCCCTGCGTTTTCAGTTTGTCATCACGACAAACGCAATCAGAGGTCGCCGCAATTATGACGCGCGCGGCCTGGAGCGCGCCGCGCAGCGCGTAGACGCAAGTGGTGTTGCTGCGGGCCCGGGCACATGGCGGAAGGTCGACGCCGCATTCCATCACTGCGCGCGAACCGACGCAATCCCACCGCACCGCATATACGGAGGCATCAATTTGCCTCGCCAATGACGCGGATCGAGCGGCCGGCACGCCCATTCACAACTCTGCGACCTATCGCGCCCTTCGCGTCCCTCAGCTGGGCACCTCGCGGCTGTTGTTGTAGCTTGGACGGAGCAATTGCACGGTCGCCAGGAGGAAGAATCCACATGACCACCGTCGTGTTCAACCGTCGCATCCTGCTCGCCGCTGGCGGCTCCGCCCTGGCAACCGGGATTGCCGGGCTCCTGCTACCCGTCCGCGCCGAAGGCCTCGCACCGACTGACTCGATGGCGGGCGGGTCGAACAACTACCGCAAGGGTGCGCCGATCGTGGATCGGATCGGCAAAGGCGGCTTCTGGATGAGCGGCACCGTACGCCGCGCCGGCGACGGGGCTCCGCTTGCCGGGCAGCGCATCCAGATTTGGGCGCACACGACCGAAGGGCAGGAGCACGAGCCGCAGAGCCATGGCGCCACGCTTACCGACAAGGACGGGGCGTTCCGTCTCGAGATACCGCAGATCATTCCGATCTTCGGCCAACCGCATGGTCACCTCGCCTATGACAGCGGTGAATTCAAAACCGTCTTTCTGCGTCCCGTGATGCGGAGCGCAAAAGATACCAGCCTTGAGGCGCATTTCGTGCTTCAGCCGGCCTGACCGGGTTGGGATCAAACAGGATGAGATTCGCCCGGGCGACCCTGATCTGGGCCGCCCTTGTGGCCGCCGTTTGCGTGCCGATCGCCGCGGCAGCTGCGAGCCCACTGCTCGCATGGCGCGGTCCGGTCTACATCCTGGCGGGATTCGCAGGGATTATCGCGCTGGGTCTTGCGCTCGTTCAGCCCTTGCTGATTGGCGGATACTTGCCGGGACTGGCCGCATATCGCGGACGGCGAGCACACCACTGGATTGGAGGCGCGCTGGTCGCGGCGGTGGTGATCCATGTCGCCGGCCTTTGGATCACCAGTCCGCCGGACATGATCGACGCCCTGCTCTTCTCATCGCCGACGCCGTTCTCCCCGTGGGGTGTGATCGCCATGTGGGCCATCTTCGCCGTCGCGCTGCTGGCGGCACTGCGCCGGCGATTGCGACTGCGACCGCGAACATGGCGCCTTGCCCATATGTCGCTTGCGGTGATCATCGTCGCAGGCAGCGTGATCCATGGCATGCTGGTCGAGGGGACGATGGAGACGGTGTCGAAGACTGCGCTGTGCGCACTGGTGCTGGGCGCGAGCATAAAGGTCATGGCTGACTTGCGGGTATGGCGAAAGCGCGCGACGTCGCGCACTTAGCGATCTTGCGCCGTTTCTTAAATTGCGCCGCAACACCCTTCCGGGCCATCATCTTCTACACCCTGGGCGGCGATTTCAGCGCGACGCCGGCTAGCTTCACTTTCCGGTCGTTCGGCAAGTCCTCAAATCGAGCGCATCAATCCGCCATCGACGCGGATGTTCTGGCCGGTGATGTAGCCCGCGCCGTCGGAGACGAGGAAGCTGATGGTTGCGGCGATCTCTTCCGCCTTGCCGTAGCGCTTCATCGGCACGCTGTCGCGGCGCTCGTCGGTTGCCGGCAGGCTGTCGATCCAGCCCGGCAGCACGTTGTTCATGCGCACATTGCCAGCGGCGTAGCTGTCGGTGAACAGTTTTGTGAACGCGGCGAGCCCGGCGCGGAACACCGCCGAGGTCGGAAACATCGCGCTCGGCTCGAATGCCCAGGCGGTGGAGATGTTGACGATCGCGCCCGACTTCTGCGCCTGCATGTGAGGTGCGACGAGACGCGTCGGGCGGATCACGTTCATCAGATAGACGTCGAGACCGGTGTGCCACTGCTCGTCGGTCAGTTCGAGCACGCCGGCGCGCGGGCCGTGGCCGGCGCTGTTGACCAGCGCATCGATGCGGCCCCAGCGCGCCACCACGCCGTCGACGGCGCGCTTCAGATCATCGTTGGAACGGTTCGAACCGGTGAAGCCGAGGCCGCCGAGCTCCTTCGCCAGCGCCTCGCCCTTGCCCGACGACGACAGGATCGCAACGCGGAAACCATCGGCCGCGAGGCGCCGCGCCGCCGCCGCTCCCATGCCGCTGCCGCCTGCAGTAACGAGCGCGACCTTCTCTGCTGCCATGATCCGATATCCCTTCTTCATGCTTCGTTCGTGGCGACCCTAGCACCGCCGATCGCAGCGCGCGACATCGCGCCTGCTTTGCGTCACCGGACGAAATGCGGCAAGGTGACCGACATCATTCTCCGGTACGCAGTATTCACATGACATCGTTCGTTCGAAACCTCCTCATCGCCGCCGCGCTGTTGTTCGCCGGCCCGACGCTCGCGCAGCCCCGGTCCATCATCGTGGCGTCGACGACATCGACCGAGCAGTCCGGCCTGTTCGGCTATCTGCTGCCGCGCTTCTCGGAGGCCTCGGGCATTGACGTGAAGGTGGTCGCGGTCGGCACCGGACAGGCGCTCGACATCGGACGGCGCGGCGATGCCGACGTCGTGTTCGTGCATGATCGCGTGGCCGAGGAAAAGTTCCTGGCCGAGGGCTTTGCGACCGGGCGATATGACGTGATGTACAACGATTTCGTCATCGTCGGCCCGAAGGCCGATCCGGCGCATATCGCCGGCGACAAGGACGTCGCGGACGCCCTGCGCAAGATCGCCGCGACCAAATCGGCCTTCATCTCGCGCGGCGACCACTCCGGCACGCACGAGGCCGAGCTGCGACTCTGGAAAGCGGCCGGCGTCGATCTCGGCTCCGCGAAGGGCGAGTGGTATCGCGAGATCGGCCAGGGCATGGGTCCGGCGCTCAACATGGCGTCGGCGTCGAATGCCTATGTGCTGTCCGACCGCGGCACCTGGCTGTCGTTCAAGAATCGCGGCGAGCTCGCCGTGCTGACCGAAGGCGACCGCCGGCTGTTCAATCAGTACGGCGTGATGCTGGTCAATCCGGCGAAGCATCCGACGGTGAAGGCCGCGGACGGCCAGGCCTTCATCGACTGGCTGGTCTCGGAGGCCGGGCAGTCGGCCATCGCCGGCTACAAGGTCGGCGGCGAGCAGCTATTTTTCCCCAACGCCGCGCACTAGCAGAAACGCGATCGTGCTGACGCTGACGCTCAGCGCAAGCAGGATGACGCCGAGCCCGAGGCCGAGCGCCAGCTCGCCCTTGCTGGTCTCGAGCGCGATCGCGGTCGTCATCGTTCGCGTATAGCCGCTGATATTGCCGCCCACGATGATGATGGCGCCGACCTCCGCGATGGCGCGGCCGAACGCGGCGAGGAATGCGGTGAGCAGCGAGGCGCGGCCGAGCGAGAACACCAGCGCAAGGCTGCGCAAGCGGGACAGGCCGTCGGTGCGGATCAGGTCGGCATATTCCGCCCACAGCAGCGCGACCGGACGATGCACCAGCGCAACCACGATCGGCGTCGCCAGGATGACCTGCGCCACCACCATCGCCGTCGGCGTGAACAACAACCCGGCGAAGCCCAGCGGTCCGGATCGCGACAGCAGAAGGTAAAGCCCGAGGCCGACCACGACCGGCGGCAGGCCGAGACAGGCATTGGCGAGCACGATCACCACCTGCCGTCCGCGAAATCTCGATATCGCAAGCCAGCCGCCGATCGGCGCGCCGATCAGCAGCGCGAGCAGGCTCGCCAGCAGGCTGACACGCAACGACAATGCGACGATCCCAAGCAGGACCGGATCGCGACCGGCTATCAGGGAAGCTGCCGCCGTGATCGACTGTGCGAAGTCATTCATGCCGGCCTGGAAGACACGTTTGCCCCGTACAACCTCCGCATCGCCGATTTCGCGGGGGCGATCAATCGCTGAGGCCTACGCGGCATTCTCAAGCAGCTTCGCCACGGCCGCAACCAGTTCATCGGGCGAGAACGGCTTGTTCAGCAGCACGCTGTCCGGCACGCCCCTGGTCGGCCACTCATCGCCGCCGCCGCCGGTGATGTAGAGCACCGGGAATGACGGATCGATCTCGCGGGCGCCGCGCGCCACACGCCAGCCGTCGAGCCGGCCGAGCAGGCGAATGTCGGTGACCAGTGCACTGTATTTGGTGCGGAACGCCTTCAGCAGCGTCAGGGCTTCCTCGCCCGAACCTGCGATCGCCGGCTCATAGCCGCCGTCCCTCAGGGCGTCCTCCACCATCATCTGAAGATCACGATCGTCTTCGATGACGAGAATGATCGGCGCGTCTTGCAAAGTTATCCCCCAAACAATCAGCCGGGTGCGCCCGACTCAGCGAGCATATGCAACAAAAGTGGCTACCGTTTGCACGGTGTCACCCAGTAAAAATACGGGTATCAGACGCGCCCCTATTCGTCGGCGAATTCGTCTTCTTCGTTGACCCCCGCCTTACCCCGCGGGGCCGGCTTTCTGCCGCCGAGCGATCCTGTGACATAAGGTTCGCGCGTTGCATAGGGGTTACGGCCGCCGGCGCGCGCCGCGACCTCCTCGCCCGAGACGGCGGCGGGCTGGCAGATCAGGCGCCGGCTGGCCCGGCGCATCAGATCCACATGGATGTGGTCGTAGTGATAGACGTTGGACCCCGGCGCCAGCACCGTGGTGAATTGCTGGCAGGCGGCGGCCTGGACATCGCGCAGAAAGCCCTGCTCTTCCGGCAGGCCCTTCCAGCCATCCTTCACGGTGATGCGGCGCCCGTCGGCCAGCGTGAAGGCTGCGATGTCGAGCGCATTGCCGAAGGCGTGCTCGGAAATATGCGCGTGCGAATTGCCGTTCATGCCGCGGCAGGAATAGGCCGAGATCTGCTTGATCTCGACGACACGCGCGCCGAACCAGCGCTGCGCCGCCGGCTGTACGGAATCGGCGAGCCAGCGCTCGAGCACCGAAACGATCGGACACGCCAGCGTTGCCGCCGGCTTCACTGCGACCGGGCCGACCGTCACCACCGGATTGCCGCTCGAGGGACCGAGCCGCGGCGGCGGTGGCGCGCCGGGCGGCTGCTGGGAATACGGTGCCGGTGAATAGGGCGCGGCCGCGCTGTCGCGCTGCGGATTGGAAGGCAGGCCCGGATAATAAGGTCGCTCGCCCCTGGCGTCGGGCGAGCCATCCGGCGGCAAATCGATCTCGTCCTGCTGCTGCGGAACGCCGGGCGCCGACAGCGAGACCGGCCCATTCTGACGGCTGCCATAGCTCGGCTCATTGCCATAGCTCGGCTGGCCGACGGCCTGATTGGAATACGGCGCCTGCACGGGCGGCGGAGACGGCTGGCGGTTGATCGGCCAGCGCGGCTGGTTGCCGACTGATGCCGGCGGCCGCAGGCTGTCGTCGGCAAATCCGTAAGCTGAACTGGCTTCACCGAGCGCGGCGACCTTGAGCGGGAACTCGGCGCCGCAGACGCCGGGACCGGAGATCGGATCAATGCGGACGAGGTCGGCGCTCTCCTTGACCGCGCCCGACTTCAGGCATGCGGCCTCGGCCTCGGCCCGCCACGGTTCGCGCTCGGCAGTCTGAAACAGACCGCGACCGCAACCAGCAAGCGACACAAGGACAAGGGAGCCGACGAGATACAAACGAACTCCACGCGTCATGGCGCGGAGGTTCTGCGAATTTGATTAAAGACTCTTCAACGCATTTCGATGCGTTGTTTTCAGCTGTCCTTAACCATGCGACGGAACCCGAGGGACTGCGATCGTGTCGCGTCGCGCGCGTCCTTCAGCGGCGCTACCGCTGCGGAGTGGGATGAAGGCCTTCGTTCCCCTTGGCGATTGAGGATGCGTCGGCGCTTCGACATCGCGTGCCGGCAAGCTCCATCAGCTCAAGGTAGTGACTAAACATAGTGCGCGATGATCCGCCCCAACCGAAATATCGAAAACAACCCCATGCAAAGTAGCATCCAACCCGGGGCGGTGGACAACATCCGGACCGGTGACACGTCGATACTCGCGATGCTTCAGAATATATTTGCGCGCACTTCAACC
>NZ_JAQOSR010000282.1:0-6170 GCF_046718885.1 Bradyrhizobium sp. UFLA01-814
GCCGTAATGGTGCGACTTGTGGCAGTTGCGGTCGACGATTGCGATGTCGCCGGGACCCAGCAGCGCCTGCACGGCCATCTTGTTGGACGTCGAGGTGCCGTTGGTCACGAAGTAGACGCGGTCGGCGCCGAGCGCGCGCGCGGCCTTCTCCTGCGCCTTCTTGATGTTGCCGGTCGGCTCCAGCATGCTGTCGAGGCCGCCGGTGGTCGCGCTGCTCTCGGCAAGGAACAGGTTCAGCCCGTAGAATTCGCCCATGTCGCGGATCCAGTCCGACTTGAACACGGACTTGCCGCGCGCGATCGGCAGCGCGTGGAAGGTGCCGATCGGCCGCTGCGCATATTTCTTCAGATTGTCGAAGAACGGCGTGTCGAAGCGATCCTGCACGCCCTCCAGAATTGAAAGGTGCAATTCGAGGATATCCTCGACCGAGTAGAACACCCGGCGCACCACATCGGCTTCGGGATTGCCGGCCAACTCCTCGACGTCGCGATTGGACATGAGGTAGAGGTCAAGCTCGGGACGCACCCGCTTCAGGATATGGGCCAACCGTAGCGCGGACGCATCGGACTCGTCGTTCAGCCCCATGGCGCCGGTCATGGCACGAAGCACGGGCGCATCGTGGCGCGAGCGCAGCCCGAAGCCTTCATTGATCACCACCGCCGCGATATTGGGGTTCAGCATTGCCGCACAGAAGGCATCCTCGAGGTTACCCACGACCACGGGCTCATAGATGAAGGCGTCGACCGGACGCCGCAGCTTGCGCCATTCCGCCAGGAGCCCGGGCCAGTTGTTGGCTGGCACCCCGGTCACGATCAGGGTCTCGAAGTAAGGACGGCGCGCCGCCGATTGCCCCAAGGTTGGCGGAAGCAGATCGGGAACGTCGCCATTGCCATCGTCCTGCGTGCTCCAGTCACCTGCATGCTGGCGGAAGGATTTGGTCTGAAGTGCCTGGGCGATCCGCGTCGCAAGCATATGCGAGGTGGCGGCGTCGCCGGCCGCCGCGGCTTCCTTCAGCGCCGCCATCAAACGAAGGCCCGGGTAGCCGTGGAACTCCTCCGTCACCGCAAGCGCCGACAGCGCCGCGTCATACGCCGCACGGTCGCCGCCCCTGCTCCATACCTTCGCCGCCTCAACCAGATCGCGCCAATTGTCGGCTCGTCCGCCGGGCCCGGAGAAGAACTGGTCGATGCGCTGCTGTGCCGGCTTCGCGTCGTTGGCCATGAGAGTCTCCCGATCTCGTGATCTCAGCGCTGGTTCTGTCCGATCGTACAAACTGGGCCCATTGCACCCTTTGATCCAAGTCAAGCTGCAAGCTGGATTGAGACAGCCCCCAAGCGCGTGTGATCACGACGTCTTGCGGCGCAACAAGGCTGGATTGTCGCAGCAGTCCGCACGGCCGCGCACCCTAGGTGCTTGCCTGTGGCTTCCTGTTGCTCAATACGCTGTCGAGCGTACGCATCCAGTCGCCGCTATCGGTCTTGTCGGCAAGACCATCCGCCTGAAGCAGATCCCGCAACTGCGCGTGCGCGCCCACGATGCAGAATGTGATCTGGCGAGCTGCGAGCTCCTGGTGAAGGTCGTGCAGCATGCGCGAGCCCGCAAGGTCGATGAACGGCGAGGCCGACAGGTCACAAGCCACCAGCTTGACGTCGGGCGACACCCGAAGCGCCGCCAGCACCGTTTCGAAGATCGTCTCGGCATTGACATAAAGGAGCGAGGTCTCCGGGCGGAACGCGATGATCCCGGTCAAGGGCTCGACATCATCGTGTCGCGCCCGGTCGGAATAGCGCCCACTGCCGGCTTGACGGCCCAGAAACGCGATATTGGGCTGGGACGCCCGTAACAACAGCAGGAAGATCGAGGCGACGGCCGCCAGCAGCACGCCCTGCAATATCCCGAGGAACAGCACGGACACCAGCGCGATGATTGCGGCATAGAAATCGATCCGGCTGATCCGCCACATTCTGGCCAGCGCCGAAATATCGACCAGTTTGTAGACGGCTGAGAAAACGATCGCGGCGAGCACGGTCTTCGGCAGATTGGTCAGCAGGCCGGTGAAGAACAGCAGGCAGAGTGCGAGGGTTGCCGAACAGAACACCAGCGCCAGCGGCGTGCGTGCGCCGGCGGCGTCATTCACGGCCGACTGCGACAATCCGCCGGCGACGGGATAGCCATGCCCGAAGGCTGCGGCGAGATTGGCCGCGCCGAGTCCCAGAAACTCCTGCCTGACATCCAGCGGGTAGCCGTGCTTTGCCGCAAAGCTTCGCGCGGCAGACACCCCTTCCACATAGGCCAGCACCAGGCATCCGGCAGCGATCGGAAAGAGATCGTCAAATTCGAGCAGACCAAATGTCGGCAGCGAAAGGGTCGGCAAGCCGGTTGGGATCGCTCCGGTCACCGGCAAGCCCAGTTCTGCGAGCCCGAATGCGCTGGCCGCGAGGATCGACAGCGCGACCACCGCCACCCCAACGGGCTTTCCGGGCAGTCTCTTCTCGCCGAGCAGGAGCAGCACCGTCGCAGCCGCACCAATGCCGAGCACCAGCGGCCTGGTATCGCCGAGCTGGCCGACAAGCTTGATCACGCGGTCGAAGAAGTTGTGGCCGCCTCCAGCGAGCCCGAACAGGCTGGGCAGCTGGCTCATGATGATGGTGAGGCCCGCTCCGGCCTTGAAGCCCACCAAGATACTATCGCTGATCAACCGCACCAGCAGGCTGAGCTTGAACAGCCAGGCGATCAGGCAGAGCACTGCGACGCTGAAGGCCACGAGACTGGCAATCTGCCCATAACGCGTGGCATCGCCGACGGCCAATATGCCGACGGCGCCGGCGATCATCAGCGAGATCGCCGATGTGGGTCCGACCGCGAGCTGCCGGGACGAGCCCAGCAGGGCGTATCCCACGCCGCCGAGCAGATAGCCATAGACGCCGATCTGCGGCGGCAGACCCGCGAGTCCCGCATAGGCCAGCGACACCGGGATCGCGTAGGCCGCCAGCGTGATCCCGGCGATTGCGTCCGCCCCAAGCCAGGATGCGCGGTAGTCGGCGAGCCAGTTCGCTGGCGGAAACCAGCGCATCCAACTCGTCTCTGCCTGGATCGACATCAAGCCCGCCGTATGACGCCACAATGGTCGCATGTGGTTGCGCCGGCGAGTCCGATGCGCGTTGATTCAGATCAAGCCTTGCAGTCGGCAATGTGCTTCAGATCTTGCGCGGCTCGATCGTCGTGGCCTGCACATTTGCCAGATGACTGCCGGAGCGCATGGCATGCGTCAGCACCGCTTACGGACCCTCGCAACCGCAGCGCTGCTGTTGCTTGGCCTGACCGCTCCAGCACGCGCCGATGACCAACAGTCACCCCAGCGCATCCAGGAAGAGATCTGGGTGTTGCCGACGCCGCTACCAATGTTCGCTTATCTGGTCCGTCCGCTCGGCGACGGTCCTTTCCCGCTGGTCATCATGAACCATGGCGTGTCGTTGAACGCCAGGGATCGTAGCTTTTTCCCGCTGGTCGAATTCCGCGATGCCGCAATGTGGTTCGCGCGGCGCGGCTACCTCGTGGTGGCACCGGTCGGGACCGGTTATGGCGCGGCAGCCATCGATATTCCCGAACGCGGTCTTTATGGCCCGTTCTTCTCCAAGATCGGGAAATGCACCAATCCCAATTTCCTCGATGCGGGCCTCGCCGTCGCGCAGGTCGATCTCTGGATCATTGATTACATGGCCGCCGAAAAGCGCACCTTGCCGAAGGACGTCATCGTCGTCGGACAGTCGGCCGGCGGCTGGGCTGCGATCGCGCTATCGAGCCTCAACCCGCCGCAGGTCAAGGCCATCATCACCTTCGCGGCGGGCCGCGGCGGCCGTGTCGATGGCAAACCCAACAACAATTGCGGCCCCGACAGACTGGTCGAGGCCACCGGCATGTTTGGCCATACATCGCGGGTGCCGATGCTGTGGTTCTACATCGAGAACGACACATTCTTCGGCCCGGCCCTCTCAAAGCGAATGCACGAGGCCTTCTCGCGCGCCGGCGGGCGAGCCGAATACCATCTTTTGCCGCCGTTCGGCGACGAAGGGCATTTCCTGATCGGCTCTCCCGATTCCATTCCCACATGGTCGCCTTTGGTCGAACGATTTCTAGTCAAGGTTCGCTAGGCGGCCGTTCCCGCTGGAGGAGCATCCATGGTCCGATATGGTGCCTTGGTGAAGTTGGTGCTGTTTGCGGCCGGTATCAGTGCTGCCCACGGTCAGCAGACGCCTTCACCACCGGCTGCGGCGAAGGACGGTGGCGAGGTGGCCCCGCGGGGGACACGCGCGCCGGTGCGAGATATCAAGTATGGCGAGTGGCGAAAGCTCTGCTTCAATGCTGCCGGCGCCAAGACATTATGCCGGACGACGATCACCGGCACCTTCCCAACCGGGCAGACGGCCGTTCGCGTCGATCTGATCGAGCGAGAGGACGGCAGCGACCGCGTCCAGCTGTTCCTGCCGGTCGGGATGTATCTGCAGGCTGGCGTCAAGCTATCGGTCGACCAGAAGGCCGTTCATCGGCTTCCCTACACCTGGTGCGCGACCAACATGTGCATCGCGGCCGATGTTGCCGATCCCAAGCTTCTCGAGGACATGGATGGCGGAAAGACGCTCTCGATCGAGGTGGTCGACACCAGCATTCTGACGATGACGACATCGGTGCCGCTCGACCGATTTGCGACCGTGCGCAAGGGGGCGCCTGCGCTGACGCTCGATCAAGCCATCGATGAATGATTGAGACGAGCAGCCGCTAGACCACGCCAGCCAACAGCCGTTCGATCGGTTGGATCAGCGAATTGGCAGTGAATGGCTTGGTCAGATAGGCCGCGCATCCCGATGCCATTGCAGCCATGCGTGTCGCCGGGTTGTCATTGCCGGTGATGTAGATGACGGGGATTTCGATGCCCTGATCCGCCAGGCGGTACCGCAGTTCGATCCCGGACCCATCGCTGAGATTGATGTCCAATATCAGACAAACCGCGCTGTCAAAGCTGCCATGTCTCAGCAACGCGCTTCCGGTCTCGAATAGCCTGGAGGCAAATCCACACTCCCGTAGAAGCCGTCCGATTCCACGGAGCATGGAGGGATTATCATCCACGACGAAAACGAGTTTCGCGGTCGGCAAATCCTGAAGCCTCTACCTATCGCTGAATGACCTTCGCCCGCGTATGGATAAAGGGCATGTCAAGCGGCTAACGGCGCGCAATATTCTCGCGGCCAATATCGGAGATACGCCGCGTCACAGAGCTTTCATATTGTACCATGGGACAGGAGGGCAGCGCTGCCCGGCAGATCAAGCCTTGACTTCGCCCCCGGACGCGCGCGTGCCGAGCTGCTCCGCGATCGAAACCAGCTCGGCAAGTGACTGCACCTGCATCTTCTCCATGACCTGGTGACGATGCGCCTTGATCGTGCGTTCGGTCGTGCCAAGCTCGTGGGCAATCTGCTTGTTGATCCGACCGCACACGATCAGATCGAACACCTGCCGCTCGCGTGGGGTCAACTTCGCCAGCAGCGCGCGCAGTGAGTCGAGCCTGGTTCGCTGGCCACGGGCCAGTTCGTGCCGCGCAACGGCGCGATTGATCGCCTCGATCAGCTGTTCCGACGCGATCGGCTTGGTCAAAAAATCTTCGGCACCTGCCTTGATCGCCTGGACCGTCGTCGCTGTGTCGGCATATCCGGTCAGGAACACGATCGGGAGTGTCGACCCCAGCTCGTTGAGGCGACGCTGCAGCTCCGGACCACTCATTCCGGGAATGCGTACATCCAGCAGGATGCAGCCGGTCTCCTCGTCGTCGGGCAATTGATCGAGCAATTCCCGGGCCGATGCGTACGTAGCAACTCGATAGCCTGCAAGTTTGAGCCGGCGCTCGAGCGCTGTACGAAACGAGGCATCGTCGTCAACTATGTGCACGTAAGCGTGCATTATTGCTCCACCGCCTGCCGATCGCCGCTACTTATTGAATGACCATCAGCCGTGGCTGAAAATACTGCGTTGGTCGTAAATCGAACCTTGCACCTCGGCAAGCAAGACCCAAACGCGCTACGCCGCCAGTGGCAGTGAGAGGTGGAATACCGCGCCTCCTCCGGACTGGTTCTCGGCCCAGAGCTGACCGCTATGCGCCAGAACGATCGTCCGTGCGA
>NZ_JAQOSR010000283.1:0-6125 GCF_046718885.1 Bradyrhizobium sp. UFLA01-814
GGCAGGGATTGCGTGCTGCGCTACAAGCGCGCCGGGCGCGTGCTCGCGGTCGCATCGATCTATCGCGACCTCGATAGCCTCAAGGCCGAGGTCGCAATGGAGCGGGCGGCCGCCTGACGGGAGGGTTTGTGTTCTGACGGCTCCAGAGCGTTTCGAGCGAGGTGGATACCGGTTGGCGTGAAGAAAACGCGTCAAAACGAGAATCTGGAGCCCGTGCCGATTCCATCGGAACGGAAAAGGCTCTAATCTGCGGCCATGCTTCAGGAAGCCAAAACCTACGACGAGCTCTATCGCAACTTCCGCTGGGACGTTCCCGCGCGCTTCAACATGGCGACCGCGTGCTGCGACCGCCATGCCGACGGCACCGGGCGGCTCGCGCTGGTCTATGTCGACGAGGATGGCGGCACCACGCGAACCTCGTTTGACGAGGTGGCGGACGCCTCGCGCCGCTTCGCCAATGTGCTGACCGCCGACGGCCTGGTGCGCGGCGACCGTGTCGCGGTGTTCCTGTCGCAATCGCTCGAACTGCCGGTCGCGCATCTCGCGGCGTTTCGCGCCGCGATGATCTCAATCCCGCTGTTCGCGCTGTTCGGCGAGGACGCGCTCGAATTCCGCCTGTCGAACTCCGCGGCCAAGGCCGTGATCACCGATGAAGCAGGTTGGGAGAAGATCACGAAAATTCGCGATCGCCTGCCCGAGTTGAAGAGCGTCTATATCGTCGGCGAAAAGACGCCGGCGGGGACGAAACCGTTCTGGAGCGCGATCAAGTCGGCGTCGCCTGAGTTCGCGACCGTCGACACCTCGGCCGACGATCCCGCGCTGATCATCTACACGTCAGGCACCACGGGCAACCCGAAGGGCGCGCTGCATGCGCATCGCGTCGTGCTCGGCCATCTGCCCAATGTCGAGATGTGCCACAACTTCCTCCCCAAGCCCGGCGACCTGATGTGGACGCCGGCCGACTGGGCCTGGATCGGCGGCCTGATCAACGGCCTGTTCGCGTTCTGGTACCACGGCATTCCGATGGTCGGGCACCGCGCCCGCAAGTTCGAGCCGCAGGCGGCGATGCAGATGATGGCCGAGCTCGGCATCCGCAACGTGTTCCTGCCGCCGACCGCGCTGAAGCTGATGCGGCAGGCCGATGTGAAGAATTCCGGCGTCAGGCTGCGCAGCATCTTCACCGGCGGCGAGTCGCTCGGCGGCGAATTGCTGGATTGGGTGCGCGACACCTTCGGCATCGATGCCCATGAGGTGTTCGGGCAGACCGAATGCAATCTCGTGATCGGCAGCAATTCCAACCTGTTTCCGATCCGTCCCGGCTCGATGGGCCGCGCCACGCCGGGCTTCGACGTCCGCATCGTCAACGAGAAGGGCGAGGAGCTGCCGCGGGGCCAGCGCGGCATCATCGGCGTGCGCCAGCCGTGCCCCTGCACCATGATCGAGTACTGGCGCAATCCGGAAGCGACCGCGAAGAAATATGCCGGCGAATTCCTGCTGACCGGCGATCTCGGCGTGCAGGATGAGGACGGCTATTTCTGGTACGTCAGCCGCGAGGACGACGTCATCACCACGGCCGGCTATCGGGTCGGCCCGTCCGAGATCGAGCACACGCTGATGAAGCATCCGGCGGTCGCGATGTCGGCGGTGGTCGGCATCCCCGATCCGATCCGCACCGAATCGATCAAGGCCTGGATCGTGCTGCGGCCGGGCTACGCGCCGGGCGATGCGCTGGCGCGCGAGATCCAGGAATTCGTCAAGGTCCAGCTCGCCGCCCACGAATATCCGCGCTTCGTGCAGTTCGCCGACAGCCTGCCGATGACGGCGACGGGCAAGGTGCTGCGGCGCGAGTTGAGGGCGCTGGGGTAGTGTTCTCCACCGTCGTCCCGGCGAAAGCCGGGACCCATAACCACAAATGCGTGTGTCGCGCGACGCTGTGGCCCCAGCCAACTCTAGCCGCTTAGAGCGGTGGTTATGGGTCCCTGCTTTCGCAGGGACGACAGCGGAGTATGGAGCGACTGTGTCGCTATCATCACGACGGCATCGGGATTCCCAATTCCTTCAGCGCGGCCATCATGCGCGCTGGCGGCTGCATCGGGATCACCATGGCCTTGCCGGTCTCCACGAGGCTCTTCAGGCTGGAGAGGATCGCCGGCCAGCCGGTGCGGCCGCCCGACAGGATGTCGTCGCTGATCGGACGGTCATGCGATTGCAGCAGCGTCAGCTTCACGCCGTCGCCGGCCGGTTCGATCTCCCAGGTGACGAGCGTCGGCCCGAGCTTTTCGACCAGCTGCGGCCAGTTGACGTTGAAGGTGACGGTCAGCCGCTTCAGGGGATCGCACTCGATCACCTCGCCGGAGATGTGCAGCGCGCCGTCCGGCGTCCGCACGACGTAGGCGCCGCCGATCCGAAGGTCGACCTCGACCGCGTTGCCGGAGAAATACTGCCGGCTGAATTCGGCAGTCGTCAAAGCCTGCCACACCTTCTCGGGCGTGGCGGCGATGTAGATGGCGTAGACGATTGCCGGTTTGAATTTCTCGATGTTCATGTCTGTACGCACCCGTCGATAGATTTTCATTGTCATTCGAAGCCGTCGATCCCGAGCGCGGCCGGCGGGATCGTGACCGCCTTGCCGGTCTCGAGCAGGCTCTTGAGTCCCGACAGGATCGCCGGCCAGCCCTTGGAAATGCCGTCAAGCAGCTTGCTGCCCGCGCCGAAGCCCTCATGGGTCACGGTCAGCTTTACGATCTTGCCATGGGCTTCGAGCGTGAAGACCACCTTGGTTGCCGGCTCCTTGCGCATGTCCTCGTCGAGCACGTGCTTGAAGGTGTAGGCGAGGCGCCGCGGCCGGTCGGCCTCGAGAATCTCGCCGGTGTCGGTTGTCTTGCCGCCCATCACCAGCGCGAGCGGCGAGCCGACCTTCCAGTCCGATTGCAGCTCGGTGTCGAACCAGTATTGCCGCGTGAACGTGCTCTTGGTCAGCGCGTCCCACAGCTTCTCCGGCGTGGTCTCGATGTAGGTGACGTAGGCGAATTCGGGCTTAGGCATGGTAGGCCTCCCTGGCGCTGCTGGTGAGCAGGTCGGCCGGGAGTTCGCGTCCGGTCTCGAGGAAGCTCTTCAGGCTTGCGATCACCATCGGCCAGCCGCCGGAGATGTCGCGCAGCGTCTTCGGACCCAGATTATCATGCGTCACGGTCAGCTTGACCACTCCGCCGTGGGGTTCGATGTCGAAGGTCACGCGCGAGACCTGTTCGCGCTCGACGCCTTCCTTCACGACGTCCCAGCTGTAGGCGAGCTTTTTCGAGGGATCGGCGATCAGCACCTCGCCCTGCACGCTGCGTCGCCCGTCCTTGGTGAGGTGGTAGGGGGAGCCGATCTTCCAGTCGGAGCTGACGCGATAGCCGAACCAGAAGCGTTCGGTGAATTCGCTCGATGTCAACGCGTGCCACAGCTTGTCGGCGGTGGTCTCGATATAGGTGACGTAGACGTAGTCCGGTTTACTCATCACGCTTCTCCAATTGTCTTTTCAACTCGCTCAGCGCGGCGAGTTTCCCGCGCTCGAACTTCCTGATCCACCGCTCGCCGATCTGATGGATCGGAACCGGGTTGAGATAGTGCAGCTTCTCGCGGCCATGCTTGATCGTGGTGACGAGGTTGGCCTCCTCGAGAATCACAAGGTGCTTGGTGACGGCCTGACGCGTCATATCGAGGCCGTCGCAGAGCTCACCGAGCGTCTGCCCGTTCTGATCGTGAAGCCGGTCAAGCAGCGTTCGCCGTGAGGCATCCGCGAGGGCTTTGAAGACTTCATCCATGGGTCGAATAATAGGCAACCAAATGGTTGCATGTCAAGAGCGTGTGTTTTGGCATCAGCTGCGCCGTGCTAGCTTCGCCGGCAGCCAACGCAGATTGGTGTGGAACATTGGGTGGTGCGCATGGGCGGTCGCGTTACGGCAGTTTGCTGCACGTTGTTTCTTGTCCTGCTCGCGAATGGTGCGAGCGCCCAGCAGAAGATTGGCGACCCGCCCGAAGCCTCCAACATGAGGCTGGTTGGAACCAGCGATTTGCAGGCCCGCAGTGCCTATCAGCCGACCATTCATCATCAGGGCGACAAATGGATCGCCTATATCGGCCATCACGGCGGCACCGACGACATTCCAGATCCCGTCAACCCGATGACCGGCAAGGCCGAGCCGAACGGCACCTCGATCGTCGACGTCACCGATCCCGCGCATCCGAAATATCTGCGGCACATTCCCGGACAGGAAGGCAAATATGAATCCGGCGGCGCGCAGATGGTGCGGATCTGCGACGGCAAGGATCTGCCGAAGGGCGACCGCAACGCGGTCTACATGCTGCGCACCTTCGGCAGCGAGGCGCATGAAATCTGGAACGTCGCCGATCCCGCCAATCCGGTGCTCGTCACCCGGATCGGCGGGTTGAAGGACACGCACAAGAGTTTTTGGGAATGCAGCACCGGCGTCGCCTTCCTGGTGTCGGGCGCGCCGGACTGGCGCACGCGGCGCATGACGCAGGTCTATGATCTCTCCGATCCCGCGCAGCCAAAGAAGATCAGGGATTTCGGCCTGCCCGGGCAGGAGCCGGGTGCGACCGGCGCGGTGCCGACCGAACTGCACGGGCCGATCTCGATCGGGCCGCAGGGCAATCGCGTCTATTTCGGCTACGGCACCAACAAGGGCGGCTTCCTGCAGATCGTCGATCGCGACAAGCTGTTGAACGGACCGAAGCAGCCGACGCCGGACAATCTGAAATTCCCGGAGATCGCGCGGATGCCGCTGTCGGCGATGAACGGCGCGCATACGGTGTTTCCGATACTCGGTATGCCGATCGCCGAGTTCGCCCATGACAAGGACGGCAAGAGCCGCGACATCGTGATGATCGTCGACGAGGCGATCCAGAACGAATGCGGCGAGGCGCGCCAGATGGTGTGGTTCGCCGACGTCACCACCGAGGCGCGGCCGATGCTGATCTCGAGCTACACGGTGCCCGAAGCCTCCGGCGCGTTCTGCGAGCGCGGCGGCCGGTTCGGCTCGCATTCGTCGAACGAGAGCATGGCGCCGGTCTACTACAAGAAGCTGGCCTTCATCGCCTTCTTCAACGCCGGCGTCCGCGCGCTCGACATCCGCGATCCCTACCATCCGAAGGAAGTGGGGTACTTCATTCCCTCCATCACGGCGGCGACCGACAAGCGCTGTGTCACGATCGACGGCAAGGACCGCTGCAAGGTCGCGATCCAGACCAACAATGTCGAGACCGACGAGCGCGGCTACATCTACGCGGTCGACCGCGCCAACACCGGCCTGCATATTCTCGAACTGACCGACGCGGCGCGCGCCGTCGCCGGTCTGCCGTGAGTACGCGATGATGCGCTCATGGCCGGTCATCGCGGCGATGGTCCTCGTGCTCGGCGGGCTCTCCGCGGTTGCGGGCTACGAGATGGCGCCGGCGGGCGCGGCCGCGTGGCGTGAAATCGCCTGGCCGTTCCCGCGCGACGGCTGGCCTGCCGGCCGCGCTTTCCGATGCGGCGCGGCGGAGTGCGGTGACGTCGAGGTCTTTCTCAGGCCGAAACTCGGCTTCTGCAATTGCGACAGCGGCGTCGCCGATGACGACGAGGTCGATCGCGTTGCCGACGTCGACATGATCAGCCCGCGCTTTGTGCCGCTGAAGGCGGGCGATGCCGTTGCTGTCGCCGACTTGCCGGGGCGGCTTAGGGCGTATGATCTCGAGATGCCCAAGGGGAAGCGCATCGCGATCGGCATCGCGGTGTCGCATCGCTGCGACCTGATGGCGGTCGCGGCGCAGGGCAGGGGAGACGCCGCGGGGGTGCAGCGGGCGACGTTGAAGTTTCTGGAGTCGCGGGAGATCAGAGCATGGATGATTGCGGCAATGGAGGGACATTGAGGAGCCCGTCTCTCGCATGCGAAAATGGTGTCGTCACCCGCGAAAGCGGGTGACCCAGTATTCCAGAGACGCTGATGCTTAGCTGATGGGCCGCGGCGTACTGGATACCCCGCTTTCGCGGGGTATGACAGAGATGAGCAGGAGCCGCTTCCTCTTCGCCCGTCCTATGTGCATAATTCAGCTTCACCGTCAGTGAGCTCCCCATGTCC
>NZ_JAQOSR010000284.1:0-6113 GCF_046718885.1 Bradyrhizobium sp. UFLA01-814
GACCGAAAGCCGTACCTACAGACCAAACCGACATAACAGTTGCCGGGTCGCGCTTCGCTTGCCCGGGACGACGTGGGGAGAGAGCGGGGCTACTCCGCCGCCGCTTCCGCGCTCGGCTCGCCCTTCCAGCTCAGGATCTCCGCGGCAAGGATCGGATGATTGAATCCCTTCAGCACGAGGTCGTCGATGGCGCGGCCGTCGACGAAGGGTTCGACCATGCCGTAGACGCGGCGGCTCACCACGATCTGGCCGGCCTTGGCCTCGCCGCACAGGCGGGAGGCGAGGTTGGTGACGCTGCCGATCGCGGCATATTCCAGCCGCTGCTCGAAGCCGACCTGGCCGAGCGTGGCATAGCCGAGCGCAATGCCGATGCCGAAGCCGAGGCTATGCCCGCGGTTGCGCCACTTCTCGGTCAGCGGACCGACCGTGTCGCGCATTTCCACCGCCATCTTCACGGCGCGCGCGGTGTGGTCGGCAAGCTGGATCGGCGCGTTGAACAGGATCATCACGCCGTCGCCGGCATATTTGTCGAGGGTGCCTTCATATTTGAAGATCAGCTTGCCGAGCGCGGCGTGATATTCGCGCAGCACGTTCATCGCCTCTTCCGGCTCGGTCGCCTCGGTGAAGGCGGTGAAGCCGCGCAGGTCGCAGAATACGACGGTGACCTCGCGGCGGTGGCTGTCGAGCAGGCCCTCGGGATTGTCGGACGAGGCGATCAGCTGCGCCACCTGCGGCGCCAGGAAGCGCTCGAGCCTTCGGATGCGCTCGATCTCGCCGAGCTGGGTCTCGACCCGCTGCTCCAGCGACTTGTTCCAGTCCTTGAGGGCTTCGGTCTGCTCGCGCAGCTTGTCGGCCTGCTCGCGCACGGTGGCGTTGGCCTCTTCCAGCGCGTGGCTCTTCTGGTCGACCTCGGTGAACAGCCGCGCGTTGCGCATCGCCAGCACCGCCTGGTGCGCGAAAGTCTTCATCAGGCCGATCAGGCTCGACGGGAAATCGCCGGCCGCCTTGCGCAGCACCACCAGCGCGCCGAGCACGCCTTGCTGGTCGACCAGCGGCACCACAAGCACGGAGCGGAAGCCGGCGCCGACCACGACATCGCGCAGCGGATGATCGGGCTGGTCGGTGAGATCGGGAAACGCCAGCGGCTCGCCCTTGGCCGCGGCGTCGCCGAGCGGGCTGTTTGCCGCATCGATCGCGCGATGATGGCCTTCGGCTCCGCTGTCGATGCCGATCGATTGCGTCAGGGTGAAGCTGCGCCGTGCGGCGTCATAGCCATAGATCAGCACGGCGTCGGCATGGGTGATCTCGAGCGCGCGGGCGCCGACCGTCGGCAGCACGGCGGCAAGATCGAGCGAGGACGCCACCGCGCGGCCGACCTCCTCCAGTACCTTCAGCTCGTTGATCGATTGCGCGAGGTCGCGGGTGCGCTCCTTCACCTTGGCCTCGAGGTCGGAATAGGTTTCGGCCAGCTGCGTGGCCATGCTGTTGAATTGGCCGGCGAGCTCCTCCAGCTCATCTGAAGTCTTCACCTCGATGCGATGGCCGAAGTCGCCGGCGCCAAGCCGCCGCGCGCCGGTGCGCAGCGCGGTGATCGGCTCCAGCATGCGCCGCGCCAGGATCGTGCCGGCGATGATCGCGACCACGAGGCCGAGCGCGATCAAGAGCGCGATGCGCACCAGCTGGTCGCGGATCGGCGACAGCGCCTGCGCGGTCGGCTGCTCATAGAACACGTGCCAGCCGAGGTTCGGCGCGGCCGTTGCTGTGGTCAGCACCGCGTTGCCGTCGACATCCTTGCCGGAGGCGATCGGCCTGCCGCCGGGCGAAAGCACCGCGGCGACCTGCGGCAGCGCGGCAAGATCCTTGCCGACCTCGGGGCCCTTCGACGAGCTCGCCAGCACGCGGCCCTTGCCGTCGACGACATAGGCATGAGCGAGCCGGCCGACCTGGGAATCGCCGAAATAGTCATTGAGGAAGCGCAGGTCGATCTCGGCCATGGTGACGCCGGCATTGAAGCCGGAATGCTGCTCGCCGATCGACATGAACGGCCGCCCGTCGCGAAAATACGCCGGCGCATAGGCGGTGCCGCGGGCGATGGTCTCGGTGAACCTGCCATCGCGGGAGAAGTCGGCGTTGGAGTTGACGGTGGTGGTCTGGCGCGACAGCCGCAGCAGCTCGCGGCCCTGGCCGCTGATCAGGGTGAGCTGGCTCACCGCCGGCACCTGGCCGAGCAGCTGGGCATAGTCGGCGCGGCGCAGCTCGATCGTATTGGAGGAGGCGCGGGTCACCCAGGAGATCTGGCGCTCGAGGTCGGAGATCGCCTGCTCGATGCGCTTGGCGGTGGCGTCCGCCTTCTCGCTCATCGCATCCGTCAGCGTGCCCTTGATGCCGCGGTAGCTGATCCAGGTCTCGAGCGCGCCGTTGACCGCGAGCACGAATACGACGAGGCCGACCAGCGCGAGGACATATTTGGCGAACAGGCCGCCGCGCAGGAACCAGTTCTTGCCCTTGTCCGTAGCCGCGTTCATCCAGCCTCGTCCGCCCCTCGCATCAATCGGGTGCGCCGCACGATCCGCCGCTGTTTAGCACGGATCGGCGAGGCGGGGCGGCCGCTCGGGCCGCATGGTTATCCCTTCATATCGGCGGGGGATGTCCGGGAATATCAGCGATTGAACAGCTGACGCAGCACGTCCTTCATCGCCGGACTGTCGTGCTGCTCGGCGGTCTCGCCGGGCGGAGGGGGCGGTGGCGGGGCCGGATCGGCGGCCGGCGGCGCGTCCGCCTCGGGCTTGGCCAGGCTGCGGCTCGGCCGCGATGCGTTGCCTTGATTGAAGGTGGAGAGGCCCTGCTGCAGCAAATTGCCGATGGTGTCGCCAAGCTGCCCGCCGAGCGGGTTGCTCTGGCCGGCGCCGCCGCCGGGTGGCTGGCCGGTGCCGGGCTGCGCGCCGCCCTGCACGCCGTTGAGCAGATTGGTCAGCCCGTTGAGGCCTTCACTCAGCCCCTGGCCGTTCGCCCCGAACAGGCCCTTGCCCATCTCCTTGAGCTTGGCATAGGCCGCCTGCGGATTGTCGAGGATGCCCTGCATCTCCGGATAGATCCGCGGCGATACCCAGGGTCCCTCGAGCATCACGGGGATGCCGAGGCCGACCGGATTGCCGGCGCGGCCCTGGCCTTCGGTGGTCATCACGAGCTGCGGCTCGACGCGGAACCCGATCTGGCGGGTGTTGAGGTCGATGGTGCCGATCCCGGTCATCTTCACCAGCGGGCCGATCAGATTGAGATCGGTGGTGACGGCCTGGCCCTTGTCGACCTTGAATGACGCCGAGAGCTGGCTGAGATCGGTCGACAATTCCTGGCTCTCCTGCCAGCCCGACAAGGTGCTGGTGGTGAGGCTCCGGATCATCTGCGCCACGTTGAGGCCGAGGATCTTGCCGTCCTGGAACACGACGAAGGCGGTGCCGGCGAGATTGCCGACGATGGCGCGCTCGCTGCCGCCTTGCGCGGTCAGCGCGATCTTGGCCTGCATCCTGCCGTCGAGCTTGTCGAACTCGGCAAGGCTCTTCAGCACCGGCAGCGCGCGCACGCCGGCGAGGTCGAGCCGCAGCGCGTAGGTTGGATTCGTAGCTCGCGCGTCGATGGTGACGTCGCCATTGGCGGTGCCCTCATAGGCGCCGAGATTGGCGAGCCGGCCCTTCAGCACGCCGCTGTCGATGGACGCATCGATTGCCGCCTGCGCAAAGCGGCCGTCGCCGATCACGAGCTCCGCCGCCGAGATGCGCGCCTGCGCGTCGACATAGTTGAGCCCGGCAAGGTCGATCGACGCGTTGCTCCAGGTATTGGTGCCGAGCGGCTGCGCGAAGCCGGGCTGGCCCGGCGGCATCGCGATCGCAATGCGCTGGAAGTCGAGATCGAGCTTCACCAGCGGCTTGTTGCTGGCGAAATCGACCGACGCCCAGCCGGTGAAGCCGCCATCGCCGAGCGTGCCGGAGACGCCGTTGAACATCACCACCGTGCCGTTCAAGCGCGCTTCCGCATTCGCCTTGATCGCCGCGGGCAACAGGCCGGGCGCATCGATGCTGAATTCGGCCGGCACGCTCTGACGCTCCAGCGGCGCTTGCGGCGCGGTCGCGCGGATCTCGAACCTCAGCGGCTTGTCGCCGGCGTGTGCATCACCCGTCACGACGATCTTGCGGTCGTCGCCAATGGTCGCGTCCGCGTTGAGCGTCTCGACCCGGTTCTCGACCCGGTCGCGCACATTGGAGAGCACGATGGTTCCGCCGGTGATGCTGACATGCCGGATCGTGATGCCGCCGCCATCGGACGCGGAGGATTTCGCCGGCGGATTGTGGTCGCGGGTGCGCTCGCGCTGCAGCGGCAGATTGATCACCGGCTTGACGATCGAAAGGTCGGTGATGTCGGGCCGGCCCGACCACAGGCTCGACAACGTCATCTCGGCCCCGACGCTAGCGGCTGCGAACCGGTTGTTGACGTCGCGCCCCCGCGGGTCCTGCAACACGACATCGCTCAGCGTCAGATTGACCCTCGGCCAGAGGCCTATCTTGGCGCCGCCATTGATGGTGAGCTTGTAGCCGGTCTCGCGCTCGACCCGATCGGTGATCGCAGATGTGAGGAACGAGGACGGGATCCCGACCGCTGCGACCAGCGCGATGATCACGATCACGGCAGCGATGGCGGCCCCGGCGAATTTCAGTGCTCTCATGTCGTTGTTCCAGGCCGGCAAGCGGGGTTCCGTTGCAGAAAGTCACGGCCGATCACACGAGTTTATCCCGCAAGCGGGATCTGGCTCCAATGACCGGAAAAATAATCCGTTACCGCATGAACTTATGTGACCTCTCCCACACTCTTATGAGGGTGATTTTTGCTAACCGGGCGTCAGGGGATCGGCTCGGATGGATTTGGAAGGCAGCAGTACAATGAGCAAACAGGCCGAATTTGCGGTCATTCTGAAGATGAATCCGATGTTCGCCGATCTCGGTGCGGACGAATTGCAGCGGCTTTCCGGCCTCTGCCACACCCAGCAGCTCGCGACCGGCGAGGTGCTGTTCCAGAAAGGCGATCCCGGCGATGCCCTGTTTGGGGTCCGCCGTGGCCAGATCCGGATCGAGACCGGTGCTTCCGACGGCAGCCGGCTCACACTGAACTTCATGGGATCCGGCGACCTGTTCGGCGAAGTCGCGGTGCTCGACGGTCAGGACCGCACCGCGGATGCGACCGCGGGCGAGCCCAGCGAATTGTTCGTGTTGCGGCGGCAGGATTTCCTCGGCTTCCTCGAGCGCGAGCCGAAGGTTGCGGTCAGGCTGATCGAATTGCTGTGCCAGCGCATCCGCTGGCAGAGCGAGCGGATGGAAGAATCCGTGCTGCAGCCATTGCCGGTCCGCCTCGCACGGCGGCTGTGCGCGCTGGCCGAGGATTTCGGTTCCGAGGTGCACATCTCGCAGGAACAGCTCGGCATCTTCGTCGGCGCCGCGCGCGAAAGCGTCAACCGGCAGCTGCAGACCTGGCGCAGGGACGGCATCGTCGACCTGCAGCGCGGCCGGATCATGCTGCACAACATGACCAAGCTGACGGCGGTTGCCCGCAACGACTAGAGCGGGCGCGCATGCAACGCGCGCGAGAAGATTCTTTCGCGCGCTTTGCTCGCGAATGTTGACGCACTCCTGCCTAAAAGACGTGCTTGCATGATGAGGCCGGTACCGCTTTCATCCGGCCGCCGGTCCTTGGGGTGACACCCAGCCTTTGCTGGCCTCACGCCATCCACCTGCAAACCCCTGCGGTCTCTCCCGTTGACCGCAGGGGTTTTGCGTTCCGGCAGATGCGTGACGCGAATCAGCCTACCTCAACACCACTTCGGGATCGGCCCAGCGCAGATACTGGCGCGGCGCGGCGCCGAGCTCGCGCTTGAACATTGCGGCGAAAGCGCTCGGGCTTTCATAGCCGACGTCGAGCGCAACGCAGGTGACGGCCTCGCCGGCGCCGAGCCGCGCCAGCGCTTCGAGCAGCCGCACCCGCTGGCGCCAGGCCGCAAAACTCTGGCCGGTCTCGCGCCGGAACAGACGTGTCAGCGTCCGCCGGCTGAGCTGGCAGCGATCGGCCCA
>NZ_JAQOSR010000285.1:0-6093 GCF_046718885.1 Bradyrhizobium sp. UFLA01-814
TTGCAGAAGATGACTCTTCTAACGGTGCTCTCAAGACTCCGCACAAAAAATCCAAAGGGCCTCGGCGCCACGCTTACCCTCGAGCTCCTCAAGTTCCAGCTCCAACTCGCGCCGACCGCTCCGAACGCGCGCCATAAAGCGTCCGCCGCAGCTTCTCGATCTCAAGCTTGAGATGGGCAATCAGCGCTTCGGTGCTCGATTGCTTCGCCTGGGCATTGGCCGCTTCGGCAAGCCTGGCTTCCGCTGCAAACCTGGCCGCGCGCTCGGCCAGGATCATTGCATGCGCGGCGGCAGATCGGGCGGCAGGTCGGCGCTGGAGTCCATAGTCAGATGGAATCACATTCGCTGCCAAACTCAAAATGACAAAGTCTCAACCCACGCTCGTGGGACGCCAGGACTCCTGGGGATTGCGCCAGTCGATGCCGGACAACAGGTAGCTCATCTGCGCCTGCGATATCGACACCACGCCATCGGCCAGCGACGGCCAGACAAAACGACCTCTCTCGAGCTTCTTCGTAAACAGGCAGGCCTCCTGGCCATGGTGAGTCGGCCCCGGGAGTTGCACCCGGAGCCGCTCTCCGAACCGTACGTGACGCTCTCACGTCATACGGCTCTCAACAAGTAACGAAGCAGAACTCAACATCGTCCAATGAGCGAACAGCTTCGGCCTACGGCAGCGGATCAATCTGAGCCAGATGGAGGCTCTGACTTTTCCATTCTTCAGCCCTTTGTATTTGCGTCGCGCCCAGCGGTTTAGAGATTCGTCGACGTATCGATACAGGTTGTGCATTTCTGACCGCCCATATCTGCCATAGTACTGCATCCATCCACGAAGGACGGGGTTCAGTTCCAGGGCGATTGCGTCGACTTCCGTCTGCGAGCGAAGCCTGAGCCGGAGCTGCCGTATCGTCATACGCATAGACTTCATCGCCGCCCTGCTGACCGCTGGCGAGAACGTACAAAAGTTTTCTTTCTTCTGATGGTTTCTTGCCCTGCGCGGTCGAAAGGTAAATCCCAGAAAGTCAAATGATTGACTGGCATGGCTACCCGGGCGATTGCTGTCTTTGCAGTAGACGATCTTGGTCTTGTCAGGATGCATTTCGAGTTCGCATTCCTCAAACCTTGCTTGCAGCGCCGCCTTGATGGATTCCGCTTCAGCCTTGGTTCGGCAATGAACGAGCCTGTCGTCCGCGTATCGACACCACGGTGACTGCGGGAAGTTCCGCGCCATCCATGTATCGAACGCATAATGCAAGAACAAATTGGCAAGGACGGGACTGATCACGCCGCCTTGGGGCGTGCCCCGGTCGCGAGCGGTGATCGCCCCGTCGCTGCCTTGCATCGGCGCTGTTAGCCAGCGTTCGATGTAGAGCAGAGCCCATTCGTCTTGCACATGCTTCCTGACGGCCTTCATAAGCAACTTGTGGCTGATATTGTCGAATAGGCCTTTGATGTCGAACTCCAGCACCCAGTCCATCTTCCAGCACCGTTGCCGGGTGACGCCGACGGCGTCCAGCGCGGATTTTCCGGGCCGGTAGCCGTAGGAATCGGGAAGGAAGATTTCCTCAAGTGCTCGTTCAATCTGCAGCTTGACGACCGTCTGCGCCACGCGATCTGCTACTGTCGGCACGCCTAGAATGCGTTGTCCGCCGTTCTTCTTGGGAATGGGGACAGCCCGAACGGCAGGTGGAAAGTAGCTGCCAGAAGACATTCGATTCCAGACCTTGTAAAGGTTGCCCTTCAAGTCCTTCTCAAAAGCTTCGAGCGACACCTTATCCACGCCGGCCGCGCCCGCATTGGCTTTGACCAGTTTGTAGGCCTTCATCACTGTCTGCTTGTCGTTATCGTACTGCTTGCGTCCGGTTACACTCACATGTCCTCCTGCTCATCACAGTTGCATATGGGCGCAACCCACTTGTTTCGGCCCCTTCGCTCCAGTTCCATTACGGCACCTTCATCACTACTACGAGCCGATCCGCCCCAGTGTTGTGCTTCGGTACTCTCGTCTCGCGGTGTGCGCCGCTTGAACTTCTCCCTTGGCATCACAACGACTGGTTCCTGCAGTTCTCTACAAGAGCCTGTATCCAGATCGCGTCCCCTAAACGCCGGTCGCCATCCGCGCAGTAATCCAGGCGTCTCACGGATTGATCTCAGGGATGGCACGCGCCCCTGATTTTGGCGACGTCTAAATAATTTTCGACGCGTCATCGGAAGATTTGCTTTCGCTCGCCTTCTGGATACTTACCTGCCCCGTAGACCCGGGACTTTTGCAACACTTGCTGATGACCGCGCCTTTCAAGCGAAGCCACAGTGTCGTGGTTTTGCACCTGCGCCTGGAACGCCGATGCAGGAGGGCCGTCCTCCATCTCTCATAAAGCTGTACGCATTAGATTCGGTTATTCACCTCCTTCATGCTCTGCAGCACACCGTGCCAGATCACCTTCAAGAGATCGCCCCACCGTCCGCGGAAGCAGAACAAATGACCGCTCAGCGGATCGCGGTGCAGCACCTCCTGTACCTGCAACGACAATGAGGCGAAGCCTTTGCGCATGTCGGTGTGGCCCGTCGCCAGCCACACCCGAACGCCCGTAGGAACCGGAATCATCGCGGATCCAGAGCCTCGATGATCCGGCGAAGCGCCTCAACGTCGACACCCGTATCGACAATGACGCGCCGCCCGCCTGCCAGCTCGATCTCAATCCGACGCTCTGTCGAATGCGCTGTCGCGCTCTCCGATGAGGCCACCACCGACGCCACGGGTCCACCCTCAGCCACAACTGCCCTGACAAAGCCAGCCTCGGATTTGGTCCGGTTCGCCGCGAAGGCCCTTCGCCAAGTCACCAATAGAGCACGCGACAAACCGTATCGCCGCGCTGTCGCCGCTACCAGGCGAGGCTCGGATAGGCTCTCCAGAACAATCCGCGCCTTCTCCTCCTCAGACCAACGCCGCCGCCGGCCTGTATCGACCACTTCAAGTCGATTCAGCGTACTGATCGTATGGCTGTCCATACGTACAGTTCTCAACCATCAGGCCAGCCCGCCGCAAGGCGTCCTTCCTCGGAGGCTTACCTCATAGGGTCGCCGAGACCTCACTCTATGTAACAATCAGTCCCATTATGCTCAGACATCGAACCGCTCTTGTCGCGAGACAGGACTGCGAACGGGCTAACGGAGAGAGGTACAGCACGAAAGAAGAAATTGCTTAATGTTGATGGCAACCCCGACCACCCGCCGATCGTCCGTTGCGCCACCCGCCACTTGGCGTATAAAACTACGAGACTCTAATCGCCGCTGGATGACACCGCAGTGGCAGTCCAACGTCTACCGGTTTTGTCGCCACCATCACCCAGACAGCACCTGAAGAGCCTATCACAGTTCGCCTTCAGTTCCCGCACGATCGAGGCAATCGGATCGTCATGCCGTGCACTTCGATCTCGATCATCCCGGCATCCCATTGGGCTTACAGCGCACCACCTTGCGCTCTCGGCTAAAGTCAGGTGTCGGCACCAGCGTACAGCGCTCATCGGCTTGATTGTGGCTGCAGATCTCTTCCAGGCGAACATTTCGCAACGCTTACGCCACCCGCCGGTAGAGCTCAGTTGGCAGAGCCAGCTGCGGTCATTGACCCCTACGCCCATTGCAGTCCTTCACCTGCGATGGTTTTGTTCTCCACCGCATTCCAAGTCGGGAATCAGCATTGCGCGCCCTGCGACCTCATTCTTCGGGCAAATCGTCCAACCAGCAGGCGGCCTCCACGTGCCGCCTGGAAAACATCCTGCCGATCTTTTCGGGAGTCTTGCTTTGATGGTATCGCATATATACTCGGCCGTCGCTTCCTAAGTCGAGGATCTCGATCTTTCCTGTGTAATGAGACATGATGTATTTGAATGTTTTGTGGATGCCGCTGAGACGTCGGTTAATGCCGCGCGTAATCTCTAGCCCGCGGCGCAGTGAAACCTGAAAGTGCGATGCGCTCTTCACCGGCCTAGCCTGAAAAAGATAGTAAGGGCGCACTCCGATTTGGTGACATTTGGCGAACGTCGCCGCCAAGATCTCAGGGTCATCATTGACTTTCGCGAGAAGCACGGATTGATTGAGGAATTGCACGCCCTGTGAGCGCAAAGAGCGAATTTTGCACTCCGCATTCACCGAAATCTCACCTATGTGATCAAAATGTGTGACGATTATTGCGGTCTTACCCGCTTCCTGGATTCGTTGAAAAAAAGCCGGTAAAGCGGAATCCTCAAATCGCGTGGGCTCAAACGCGACCATTTTTGTGCCTAATCGAATTGAATCTAAATGTGGGATCGGCAGCAGATAATCAAGAATTTTATTGAGTTTCGCGGTACTCAGCACGAATGGATCGCCTCCCGATAGCAGCACGTTCGTCATTTCAGGATGGTCGCTAATATATTGCGCAATGTGAGCGAAATCAGGGGCGATTTCACCGGAATCCTTGCCGACAAGGCGTTTGCGAAAACAATAACGGCAATATGAGGCGCAACGGTCCGTTACCAGCAATAATCCCGTCTGGGCGTACTTATGCTGGAGTCCAGGCAAGACGGTATTGTCGTGTTCACCGCTCGTATCCAAGCTGCCAGGACTCAGGAACTCCTCGACTGAGGGCTCCACAATGTATTTGAGCTGGTCGTAATAACCACCCTTGGCAATCTGTTCGCGATAGGATCTTGTGACATGATAACGCGTAATATTGTTGGCTTGGAGTTCACCCTCGGTAATGACGCGCGTCCCTTCTATGAACTTCATAACTTTACCTTTAGAATGCAGCGGATTAGCTACGCTTGTCATTGCTGCACCTTGTCCTATTGTAATGAGCTTGCTACTCACTGATGATAGACCATCAACAATGGATCGAAACCTACCTACTCTGGCGAGGAATGTTGGTTTCGATATTCGAGGAAGCGGGGCTGGCACCAGCATTGAATGACGGGAGAGCGTTCTCGAAAGCGGGGCCGATTGGACCTGCGGCGGATGAAATCGCTGGTTCAGTCCGACGAGCGCCGCGCATTAGTGGCCTGAGATCTCGTTCTAGCTGACCTGCGATGGGAGTTTGGTCTGGCGGCGGTAAGGGTCGCGGAGCTTTTGCAGCGAGACCGAAATTTGGACCAACCGGAACTAGAATTTTGCCCCTTTGATCACATAGGCGGGCTGATCGAAGAGTTCATCTCGGCCTGGTCCTTGGAGCCGCTCGTGCGGGCGCTTCAAACACTGCGAGGTATCGATCTAATTGTCGCGGTGATATTTGCCACCGGGGCTGGTGACGTGAGCCGTTTTGAGGCCTCACCTCAGCTCGTGGGCTATCTCGGCATGTGCCGGGCGAGCGATCGACCGTGGAGACGGTCAGGCGTGGCGGCATCAGTAAGGTTGGCAATGGCCGTGTTCGCCACATGTAGGTCGAGAGCGCCTGGACGTATCGGCACCCGGCGATGATCTTTATGTGGCAGCGACGCCCTAACGCCAGCCAGGGTCGGCTTTCGGCTCGCGTTCTCGAGCTTCGAGCATGCCCATGTCGTGCTCGGCGGAGAAAGCTTCGTTGCCTAGCCGAGGGCTTGCAGAACGCCCTGTGGGCGCTCGGCGGCGTGCCGGGGGAGCATCGCAGCTGCGACAGCCTGTCGGCGGCGTTCCGCAATCTCGCGTCCGACACGCTGGAGGATCTGACACAGCGCTGCACGGCGCTAATGGACCACTACGGTATGGCGCCAACGCGCAACAATGCGGGCATCGCACACGAAAACGGCTCGATCGAAAGTGCGCACATTCATCTCAAACGAGCGCTGGAGGATACGCTGTTGCTGCCGGGGACACGCGAGTTCGCCAGTCTCGATGCCTACCGCGCCTTTGTCGGCGAAACTGTCGGCCGGCGCAACGCCAACCTAGCCAAGCGGATCGAGCTCATGGAGCTTTGCTGTGTTCACACGCGAAGCTAGGATCGCCCAGCTCTCGGCTCCGGCTTCGCTGCCCCTGAACAATGAGTTGCGTCTTCCCATCGTAGTCGGTAAGCGGCGTGTCTCCCGCACCTTGTTGCTGTCGAGCAGATCGGCGATGTTCGTTCCGTCTTGAAGAGGACGGTTT
>NZ_JAQOSR010000286.1:0-6028 GCF_046718885.1 Bradyrhizobium sp. UFLA01-814
CCATTAACCACTCGTTTACGCCCGCATGGAAAAGCTGGCCTGAGATAGGAATTGAAAGCTCCCACAATGTCTACCCCAAGTACCAAGACCGCTGAGCCCCTCAGCGGTGCGTTGCATCCGTCCTGCCGCAAGACTGCCGCCCATGCGCTCACCATCGTGCGCGACGGCGTGATCACCGGCGAAGGCCCGACCACCAAGGGCCGCATCCATTTCTCCCGGTCACTCGATGCCGATGACGCTGCCTGGTGCGCGCGCATCCTGACGGCGGCCGCGGTCGAGCATCAGCCGGTCAGCCGCGCCGAGATCGAGGCGCTGTTCGCGATCAACGAGGCCGCTGCCGAGCGCAGCGATGGCGGCCGGTTCGACGATCTGCTCGCCAAGGCGATCGCCCATCATGCCGCCTCCGAGTCCGGCCTGCCGGTGCCGCCGCGCACAGTGGCGCTGTCGCCAGACACCGAGATCGATCGCTGGGCGCCGAGGCAGGGCGCCAAGATGGACACCAAGGTCCTGGAGTGGATCGCGGGCCAGATGCGCGGTCAGCGCCGCACCGGCCGCGCGCTGGCGGCGATGGTGGCGACGCTGGTCGGCGCGACTGCGCTGCCGCTCGCGGCGCAGCTCCCCAACGTGTTCGACATCGGGATGATGTAAACCATCATCCCGCGTGACTGGAATTCGAGTAGAGCGGCGGGGATCACTTCCCCGCCGTTTTCTGTTTGCCGCCGGTTTCCTCGAGCCCGAGCGTCCGTCCCGGAAACCCGGCGACGTCGAAATAGCGGGTCGAGAGCACGCGCTGGAATTTCAGCACGGTGCGCAGGCCGTTGGCCGACGCCTTCTTCGACATGATGGTGCCCTCGGCCATCTTCGGCACGATGCCGTTCGGCAGCGCCTCCGACATCACCCGGCCGATCAAGCCGCCATTGTTCGGCGCGCGCAGGCCGAGCAGCTGGGCCGCGGTCATGCCGACATCGGCGTTGCTGACCGGCAGCGGATCGACATAGCCCGCCTTGAAGTCGGGGCCGATCGCCGCGGTGAAGTTGAAGGTGTCGCCGCGGCTGAAGCTGCCATGCATGCCCTGGCCCTGGCGCAGCACGGTGTCGGCGACCTGCACCGAGCAGTTGGTCGGGATCCCGCAACCGCTCGACCAGGAGCGGAAATTGACCACGATCGACGGGTTCGGCGTCACCGCTTTGCCCTTCAGATTGAGGTTCGACATCGGCAGCGTGCCGGGGAAGGTGCCGAGCTTGTCGTCGACGAACAGGCCGCTGACATAGTCCTGCTCGAGCAGGGCCTTGATGACGCGGTCGGCGAGCTTCTTGTCGCGGTTCGGCAGATAGATCAGATCCGAGCCGCCATTGGTCGCGATCACGACGTCAGGCTTGGCCGGATCCTGGCCGAGCACGCCGTTGCCGGCCTTCGGGTGGGCATTGTCGGCGACCTTCGCGTTCTTGTCGTTGGGGTCGAACAGCGGCAGGTCCAGCGCCCTGGCGAGGTCGATCGCCAGAAAGCCCATCGGCAGGAAATCCTTCGGCGTGTCGCTATAGGCGATCTTGGCCGAGGGGCTGGTCTTGCTCTCCTTCGAGATGGTCGAGAAGCCGTGGTCGGAGGAGATCATGATGTTGGTGTCGGCGGAAAGCCCGAGCTCGTCGAGCGCCTTGCGCAGCTGCGCGAGATTGTTGTCGGCGTTCCTGATGCCGGCCATCGAGGTCGGGCCGTTGATGCCGGGGGTGATGGTGTTGAGGCTGTCGCCGGTGTTGTGCTGGCTGCCGTCCGGATCGCGCGACCAGAACACCAGCACGAACGGCTTGTTGCGCGCCTTGAACATCGGCAGCACGACCTTGGTCGCGACGTCGGCCATGTAGGCCTGCTGGGCGACGTTGGCGACGGTGGTGCCGGGCGTCTTGGCGTCGCCGGCCTTGGCGTTGTCGCCGCGGCTCGGGGTCGCGAGCGGCAGGCCGGCCTTGGTCAGGGCTTCCTTCATCTCGTCGGAGAGCGGCACGCCGGTCTTGCCGCCGGTGGAATCGTCGACCACGATCGTGTTCTTGCCGCGATCGGTGTGGTCGAACAGCAGGGTCGGGCCGACCTTGCCGATGGCGGCGGTGCTGAAACCCTGGCCGCGGGCCATCTTCAGCAGCGTCTCCTCGTTGAGGTAGTCGCCGTTGAAGTGATCGTCGACGTCGGCGAGCACCGCGTCGTTCTCGATGAAGGGGACCACGGTGTCGCCGGCGGGCACCGAGGTGTAGCCGGTGTAGATCGTGTTGGAGAAGGTGCCGGTGTCGCCGAGGTAGTGGCCGGTCGACAGCGCCGAGCTGTTCGCCATCGTGAAGGTCGGGAACAGCGAGTGCGAATTCTTGAAGTTGACGCCCTTGTCGCGGATCTCGGCCATGGCCGGCGTCGTCTCCGGCGTCACGATGCCGCCGCGCAGGCCGTCGGGGACGAACAGGATGAGGTTGCGGGGCTTGGCGTTCTGCGCCGAGGCGGCGCCCGCCGAAAGCGCGATCATGCTCGCGGACAGTAAGGTAATGGCACGACGCATAGTGTTATTCCCCCTGATGAAGCCCCGCGGCAGCCCGCCGCAGCCTTCGTTTAGTTTTGCCACATGACAGAAATGTTACAGCGCTTGTTCGGCGCTGTAACGGCCGGATTTTTCCCGCGGATTGCCGGTCAGCACACCGTCATTCCGCAGGTTGAACCGCCGTTCTCTCATTGCGCGCAGCGCTGCCGGCATGCCCGTACCGGGCATAGAGCGCCGGCAGCACGGCAAGCGTCAGCAGGGTCGCGCTGATCAGGCCGCCGATCACGACGGTGGCGAGCGGCTTCTGCACCTCGGCGCCGGTGCCGGTGGCGAACGCCATCGGCACGAAGCCGAGCGAGGCCACCAACGCGGTCATCACCACGGGGCGGAAGCGGGTGAGGGCGCCTTGCTCGATGGCTTCCCGCATCGGCACGCCGCGTTCGCGCAACTGCCGGACGAAGCTCAGCATCACGAGCCCGTTCAGCACCGCAACGCCCGACAGTGCGATGAAGCCGACCGCCGCCGAGATCGAGAACGGCATGCCGCGCAGCCAAAGTGCGGCGATGCCGCCGGTGAGCGCCAGCGGCACCGCGCTGAACACCAGCAGCGCGTCGCGGGCCGAGCCCATCGCCGCCAGCAGCAACAGGAAGATCATCGCAAAACAGGCCGGCACCACGACGGCCAGGCGCTGGCGCGCTGCGGCGAGATTTTCCGACTGGCCGCCCCAAGTCATCCAATAACCCGGCGGCAGCTGCACGGATTGCGCGACTCTTGCCTGGGCTTCCTCGACCACCGAGCCGAGATCGCGGCCGCGAACATTGGCTGTCACCACGATGCGGCGCTTGCCGTTCTCGCGGCTGATCTGGTTCGGCCCCTCGGTGAAGGAAAACTGGGCGACGCGGTTGAGCGGCAAGCTCTGCACCGGCGAACTCGGCGTCGCCTTCGGCAACGCGACCGGCAAATTGCTCAACGCCTCGAGATCGGAGCGCACGCTCTCCGGCAATCGCACCACGATGTCGAAGCTGCGATCGCCCTCGTAGACGACGCCGGCATCCTGACCGCCGACCGCGGCGCCGATCACGTCCTGCACGGCCGAGACGCTGAGGCCGCGCCGGGCGATCGCAGCCTTGTCGACCTTGATCTCGAGCACGGGCAGGCCGCCAGCCTGTTCGACCTTGACGTCGGTCGCGCCGCGCACGCTGCGCAGCGCGGCAGCAATCTGGTTAGCGGCTTTCTGCATCGGCCCGAACTCGTCACCGAACACCTTGACCGCGATATCGCCGCGAACGCCGGCGAGCAGTTCGTTGAAGCGCATCTGGATCGGCTGGGTGAATTCATAGACGTTGCCGGGCAGCCGGCCGACCGCCTTCGAGATGTCCTCGATCAGTTGCTCCTTGGTCAGCGATGGATCCGGCCACTGCTCGCGCGGCTTCAGGATGATGAAGGTGTCGGACGCGTTCGGCGGCATCGGATCGCTCGCCACCTCCGCGGTGCCGGTCTTGGAGAAGACGAATGACACCTGCGGAAAGCGGCTGACGGTCTTCTCGACCGACAGCTGCATCGCCTGCGACTGCGACAGCGCCGTACTCGGAATCCTGAGCGCGTGCATGGCGATGTTCTTCTCGTCGAGCGAGGGGATGAACTCCTGGCCGAGGCGGAAGAACCCGAACAGGGCGGTGGCGAACAGCACGACCGCCACCGCGATGACCGGGATAGGCGTTGCAACCGCGCGCCGGAGCAGCGGGCTGTAGCAGCGCTTCAGCGCCGCAACGAGTCGGTTTTCCTGCTCCTGCACGCGACCGGTGATGCCGATCGCGATCAGCGCCGGAACCAGTGTCAGCGACAGCACGAAGGCGGCGGCGAGCGCGAGGATCACGGTCAGCGCCATCGGCTCGAACATCTTGCCTTCGACGCCGGTGAAGGTCAGCAGCGGCACATAGACCAGGAGGATGATGGCCTGGCCATAGAGGCTCGGCTGGACCATTTCCACGGCGGACGCCCGCACCGTCGCCAGCCGTTCGTCGCGCGTCAGCACGCGGCCAAGCGCATGCTGCTTCTCGGCGAGGTGACGCAGACTGTTCTCGGTGATGATCACGGCGCCGTCGACGATCAGGCCGAAATCCAGCGCGCCGAGGCTCATCAGATTGGCGCTGATCCGGCCCTGCCACATGCCGATCGCCGTCATCAGCATCGCGACCGGGATCACCAGCGCCGTGATCAATGCCGCGCGGAAATTGCCGAGCAGCACGAACAGCACGGCGATCACGAGCAGTGCGCCTTCACTGAGGTTGCGCGCCACGGTGCCGATCGTCGCATCGACCAGCTGAGTGCGATCCAGCACCGTCTTGACCTCGATGCCGGCCGGCAAGGACGGCATGATTGTCCGCAGTTTGGCGTCGACCGCGGCCGACACCGTGCGGCTGTTGGCGCCGATCAGCATCAGGGCCGTGCCGACCACGACCTCGCGGCCGTTCTCGCTGGCGCTGCCGGTGCGCGTCTCGCCGCCGATCGAAAGCGTCGCGAGGTCGCGGATCCGGACCGGGACGCCGCCGCGGGTGGTGACGACGACGGCGCCGAGTTCGTCGATGTTCTCGAGCCGGCCGCCGGAGCGCACGACGAAGCCTTCGCCGTTGCGCTCGATGTAGCGCGCACCGCGGCTGACATTGTTGGTCTCGATCGCCTTGGCAACGTCGGCAAAGGTGAGGCCGAGCGCGATCAGCTTCGCCGCATCGGGATGCACTTGATACTGCTTGAGGTATCCGCCGATCGTGTCGACGCCGGCGACGCCAGGCACCATCTTGATCTGCGGCTTGATGATCCAGTCCTGTACGGTGCGCAGATAAGCGTCCTTCTCGACCTCGCTCTGCAGCATCTGGCCGTCCGCCGTCAGGAAGCGGCCGTCGCTTTGCAGGCCCGGCGCGCCGTCGGCCTGCACCTTCTGCCCGGAATAATGGACGGTCCACATGTAGATTTCGCCAAGGCCGGTCGAGGTCGGGCCGATCCGCGGCTCGATGCCTTGCGGCAGGCGCGCGCGGACTTCGGTCAGGCGCTCGCCGACCTGCTGGCGGGCGAAATAGATGTCGGTGGCCTCGCTGAACACCGCCGTGATCTGCGAGAAGCCGTTGCGGGAGAGCGAGCGCGTGCTCTCGAGACCCGGCGCGCCGGCCAGGGCCGTCTCGATCGGGAAGGTGATCTGCTTCTCGATTTCCGCCGGCGACAGCGCCGGGGCCACGGTGTTGATCTGGACCTGCTTGTTGGTGATGTCGGGCACCGCGTCGATCGGCAGCCTGGACAGCGCAAGGCCGCCGAGGAACATCAGGATCGCCGCCAATGTGACGACCACCCAGCGCCGCTGGATCGCAAGACCAATGATGCGCTCAATCATGGTCGTGCTCCGCCTCGTCCTTCTCGAACTCCGCCTTCAGCGTGAAGGTGTTCTGCACCGCGATGGTCTCGCCGGCTGACAGGCCGGCAACGATCTCGATATCGTCGTCGTCCTCGCGGCCGGTCCGCACC